>NZ_JBIISY010000162.1:0-13952 GCF_044340795.1 Tardiphaga sp. | reverse complement strand
GACACGTCGCTGTCTGACGACGCGTTGGTGGACGCGATGATGGCGCATCCCATCCTCATCAACCGGCCGCTGGTCGTCTCGCCGATCGGCGTGAAGCTGTGCCGACCGTCCGAAGCCGTCCTCGACCTGCTGCCAAGCGGCCAGCTAGCCGCATTCGCCAAGGAAGACGGCGAACAGGTGGTCGATGCGTCAGGCCAGCGCGTCGCCTGATGCTCCTTGCCGTCCTGATCTTCGTCGCGACGATCGCGCTCGTCATCTGGCAGCCCAAGCGCCTCGGCATCGGGTGGAGCGCGATGGGCGGGGCGGTCGTGGCGCTGCTTGCAGGCGTCGTCACCCTGTCCGACGTGCCGGTGGTATGGGGCATCGTCTGGAACGCAACCGCCGCGTTCGTCGCGATCATCGTCATCAGCCTGTTGCTGGATGAAGCCGGGTTCTTCGAATGGGCGGCACTGCATGTCGCGCGCTGGGGCGGGGGGCATGGTCGCCGGCTGTTCGTCCTGATCGTGCTGCTCGGCGCAGGTGTATCCGCGCTGTTCGCCAATGACGGTGCGGCGCTGATCCTGACGCCGATCGTCATCGCTATGCTGCGGGCGCTCGGCTTCAAGGACAGAGCCACGCTGGCGTTCGTCATGGCGGCGGGGTTCATCGCTGACACCGCCAGCTTGCCGCTGGTCGTCTCGAACCTCGTCAACATCGTGTCGGCCGACTTCTTCGGGATCGGGTTCGGGGAATATGCGTCCGTGATGGTGCCGGTCGATCTGGTGTCGATCGCCGCTACGCTGGGCGCGCTGCTGATCTTCTTCCGGCGCGATATACCGCAGGATTACGATGTCGCGGCGTTGCGCGCTCCTCATGCCGCGATCCGGGATGCCGCGACCTTCCGCGCCGGATGGATCGTCCTCGCGCTCCTGCTCGCCGGCTTCTTCCTGCTTGAACCGCTGGGCGTGCCAGTCAGCGCCGTTGCCGCTGCCGGCGCGATCCTGCTGCTGGTGATCGCCGGGCGAGGCCATGTGATCCAGACCGGCAAGGTGCTGCGCGGAGCGCCGTGGCAGGTCGTGATCTTCTCGCTCGGCATGTACCTGGTCGTCTATGGCCTGCGGAACGCAGGGTTGACCGACCATCTGGCAGCGCTGCTCGATCGCACCGCGCAAGGCGGCGTGTGGGGTGCGGCGCTGGGAACCGGCCTGATCGCGGCCGTCCTGTCGTCGGTGATGAATAACATGCCGACCGTGCTGGTGGGCGCGCTGTCGATCGACGCCGCGCACGCAACCGGGGCGGTCCGGGAAGCGATGATCTACGCCAACGTGATCGGCTGCGACCTCGGCCCCAAGCTGACGCCGATCGGCTCGCTCGCAACGCTGCTGTGGCTGCACGTCCTGGGACAGAAGGGCATTCGGATCGGGTGGGGCTATTATTTCCGGGTCGGGGTGACGCTCACCGTGCCTGTCCTGCTCATCACACTGGCGGCGCTCGCGCTGCGAATTGGGATTGCCTGATGCCTCTGCGTGACCTTGCCGACCCCGATCATCTGCCAGCGCTTGATAGGCGCTATGCGATCGATCGTCCCGCCCTTGGGCTGGGCGCTGGTGATCCGCCGCCCCGCATCCTGCTGCTCTACGGATCGTTGCGCGAACGATCCTATTCGCGCCTGTGCATCGAGGAGGCGGCTCGCCTGCTCCGCTTCTTCGGCTGCGAGACGCGCATCTTCGACCCGGCGACGCTGCCACTGCCCGACCAGCACGCAGGCAACGATCACCCTGCCGTCCACGAGCTGCGCGAGCTGTCGATGTGGTCGGAGGGACAGGTGTGGTGCAGCCCCGAACGCCACGGCCAGATAACCGGCATCATGAAGCTGCAAATCGATCACCTACCGCTCAGCATGGGCGGGATGCGTCCCACCCAAGTCCGCACGCTGGCTGTCATGCAGGTGTCGGCGGGATCGCAGTCGTTCAACAGCGTCAACACGCTGCGCGTTCTCGGTCGTTGGATGCGGATGGTGACGATCCCCAACCAGTCGTCGGTCGCCAAGGCGTTCGACGAGTTCGATGATGCAGGCCGCATGAAGCCGTCGAGCTATTACGACCGGATCGTGGACGTGATGGAAGAGCTGGTGCGCTTCACCGTACTGCTGCGCCCACATACCACCCAACTGGTCGACCGCTACTCCGAGCGAAAGGAAGCCGGTGTACCGATCGATCCGGCAACGGACCTGTCGGCCATCGCCGTTGCTCCGGGGCGCTGATCGCCATTCACGCAAACGACCCAATCGAAGCCTAGGTTACAGCCATGCAGAACATCGCACCCATCGATCGTCGTTCCTTTATGGGCCTGACCTCACTCGCGTTTTCGGGCCTGGCGCTGAGCGGTTGCGCGACATCGAGCCTTTCTCGTTCATCGATCGCGGCAGGCTATGGCCCGCTGGAGGCTGACCCGCGCCAGCTCCTCGATCTGCCGCGTGGCTTCTCATACCGCGTCATTTCCGCCCTGGGCGATCCAATGGACGACGGTCTGCGCGTACCGGATCATGCCGATGGCATGGGAGCGTTCCGGCTCGATGCGCGCCGGGTAGCTTTGGTCCGCAACCACGAGCTGTCGCCGAAACATGGCAGCATCGGTCCGTTCGCGTCCGCTCGCAGCACAGGGTCCGGCTTCGACCGCGGAACGGACGATAGCTGGTTGCCGGGCGGAACGACGACCCTCGTGTACGATCAGATGACCGGCCAGGTTGAGCGCCAGCATCTAAGCCTCGTCGGCACGATCCGGAATTGTGCAGGCGGTATCACGCCGTGGGGAAGCTGGCTCAGTTGCGAAGAAGACGTGTCGCGCGCGGGAAATGGCTTGCGCGAGGATCATGGCTGGGTGTTCGAGGTTCCTGCCGCGCACGCGGGGCGGACCGAGGCCGTTCCGATGCGCGCCATGGGGCGCTTCAACCATGAAGCAGCCGCCGTCGATCCGCGGACCGGCATCGTCTATCTGACCGAAGATCGCGACGACAGCCTGTTCTATCGGTTTCTTCCTGCATCGCCCGGGCAGCTCGCGCGCGGAGGTCGCTTGCAGGCGCTGGCGTTCGTGGACCAAGCGCTCGGCACCGACAGCCGCAACTGGGACACACACACGCTGTCCGTCGGGCAGTGGGCCGATGCCCGCTGGATCGATCTCGACGGCACCGACAGTGCGAACGACGACTTGCGGAAGCGTGGCAATCTGGCAGGCGCCGTGCGTTTCGCCAGAGGCGAAGGCATCCATTTCGGGTCGGGCGAACTCTACTTTTGCTGCACCTCCGGGGGCGCGGCGAAGTTGAGCCAGATCATGCGCTACAAGCCGTCCGCCAGCGAGGGTCAGGTCGGCGAAGCCGACGCGCCGGGCAGGCTTCAGCTCTTCGTGGAGTCGACGAGCACCGCCATGCTGAACTTCGGCGACAATCTGACGGTCGCGCCGAACGGGCACCTTATCGTCTGTGAAGATCAATATACCGAGGTGGTCGACAACCACCTGCGCGGAATCACGCCGCAAGGGGCGGTCTATTCCTTCGCCCGCCTCCATGCGCAAACGGAGCTGGCCGGCGCGTGCTTCTCACCGGATGGGCGGACGATGTTCGTAAACATCTACAGTCCCGCCAAAACGCTGGCGATCACCGGCCCTTGGCACGCCGTCACCGCATAGCTTCGGCTGACGATCCAATATGCTTCCCCGGTCTCAATCACTGCCGGGGAAGCATCAACAGATTACGCCGCACCGTCTCGCTCAGTGCCCCGCGCGTCTTCCGAACCAGCGCCGGTCGAGCGACCAATCACCTGGCCCGACGATCAGCAGATACAGGCAGCCAAGGAGCATCGTCAGATCGGCGCGGGACTCATGCTGTGCGCTCCAGAAGCCGTAGCGTTTGAAGTCGGGGAGACTGAACGGCCCGAAACCCTCGCCGAGCAGGATCGGGAGCTTCGTCGAAACCAGCGCCACGATCATCGTGACAATCAGGGGAATCGTCGCCCACCTCGTAAATAGGCCGAGGATGATGAGGGCACCGCACACCAATTCCACCACGCCGACGAACGGCCCCATGATCTCGGCCCCGGGAATACCGATCTTAGCAAAGCGTCCAGCGCCGAGGATGTCGGGGAAAATAAGCTTCTGGATGCCTTCGGGGAAAAACACCACCAATCCCACCGCAAGACGGATCAGGATTGTCCATGGGCTGGCGTTGCTCTCAGCCCAGCGTGATCGCATCGTCATCGGTGATTTCATCCTTTTCTCTCTTTGGTTGCGACCCACCTTGAGGCAGCTCGGCCACCCAGCTCGCCAGCGATAAGTGACACCGCCAGCAGGAGCGTAGCGGCCACGGGTTCCTTCACGAGGAAGAACAGGCTCCCCCCACGACGAGGCCAAAAACGTTCACGCCGGCCCACGCCCATTCCGGCTTTGATATGCGTAACAACGACATCAGGCGTTCAGCAGGGCACGGCGTCCATCAACGTGGTCGTTTATGGGCGAAGCCATGTTATACCTCCGGTGAGACGAAAGGGACGATCGAAGTACGTGAGGGACCGTAAACCGACATTCGCAACGACGCTATCGGTTTTCGACATCGAAGTTCGTCTCTATAGCTCGCAGGATGATGATTGATGGATCACCGCGAGCTGTTGTCCGGCTTCGTGCGCCTGCACATCCTGCTTCATGCGGCCGACGCGCCGATCTATGGCCAGTGGATGATGGAGGAGCTGGCGCATCACGGCTACCGTCTGAGCGCCGGAACCCTGTACCCGATGCTGCATGGCATGGAGAAGAAGGGCTATTTGACCAGCCACGAGGAACGGCACGGTCGCGCGGTCCGCAAATTGTATGTCGCGACCGATCTTGGACGCGAAGCTTTGGAGATCGCACGCGGGAAGGCGCACGAGCTGTTCGGCGAACTGGTGGAAGGGCATGGGCGTGAGCGGCGCCCGGGAAACGATACCGCCTGATGCCAGCCGGGTCGGCGAGGTGTTCCTCGCCTTCCTCAAGCTCGGCCTCACCTCGTTTGGCGGACCGATCGCCCATCTCGGATATTTCCGCGACGAGCTGGTGCTACGTCGCAAATGGGTCAGCGAGGAAGCCTATGCCGAGCTGGTGGCATTGTGCCAGTTCCTGCCTGGCCGAGCGTCCAGTCAGACCGGCTTCGTGCTTGGCCTCCTGCGCGCAGGTCCGCTTGGCGCGCTCGCGGCGTGGACGGCGTTCACGTTGCCGTCCGCGCTGCTTATGCTGGCCGTGGCATCCGGCGCATCAAGCCTTCAGGGCGCCGTCGCGGCCGGCGCCATTCATGGCCTCAAGCTTGTTGCCATCGTGATCGTCGCCCAGGCGGTATGGGGAATGGCGCGGTCGCTTACTCCCAATCTCCGGCGCGCGGTGATCGCGATAGCGGCTGCCCTCGTCCTCGTCCTTTCGGGCGGGGCGATCGGGCAGGTCGCGGCCATCATCATCGGCGGATTAGCCGGCCTTGTCCTATGTCGCGATCTGGCGGCATCTCCCGGCGATGGCCCGCCGGTATATCTGTGCCCGTTTTATGTGACGCCCCCTAGAGGCGGGCGCATCGGTCGAGGCTGACTGCGCCCATGCAGTGCCGGGGGCAGCGATAGTTATTACCGAAATTAGATATATATGTTTCATCGAATCAATCATGATGATACATATGCATCATGATAAGCGATGACGCATCCGATTTCTGGCTGGCACTTCTTCACCAGTTGCCCGCAAAGCCGCCCTATCTTCGCGTAAAAATATGGCGCCGGCTGCAAGCCATCGGTGCGATTCCGCTTAAAAATGCGGTTCATGTGCTTCCACGTCGGACAGTTACGGAAAGCGCCTTTCGCGACCTACTGGGAGAAATCATCTCCAGTGGCGGCGAAGCGACGCTGATCGAGGCACGTATGATCGAGGGACAGAGCGACGCTGACCTTCGCGCGCTGTTCGATGCCGCGCGCGACAGTGACTATGACGAGTTGGCACAGGCGGCGCGAGCACTGCTTGACACCGGACCGCCGTCTGGCGCGGAAATCGCAAAGCTCCAGCGACGACTGACTGAGATCGTCAGCCTGGATTTCTTCGATGCCCATGGTCGCCAGAACGCAGAGGCTGCGCTGCGCGAACTGGACGAGAAGCGTTATGCTCATCCCGATGTTAGTCGCAGCAGCGAACCCGCACCGCTGTCGGCAGGGGATCTCCGGAAACGAACCTGGGTAACACGGCGCGGCGTCCATGTGGACCGCATCGCGTGCGCCTGGCTGATCCGCCGCTTCATCGACCCTGATGCCACCTTCCGGTTCGTCGATGCCCGCAGCCATGAGCCACAGGCAGGCGAACTGCGGTTCGATATGGCCGATGCCGAGTTCACCCATGAAGGCGACCGGTGCAGCTTCGAGACGCTGCTCGTCCGCGCAGAGCTGACGGATGACATCGGCCTCGTCGCCATCGGGGAGATCATTCACGATCTCGACATCGGCGACGGCAAATATGGCCGCCCGGAAACTTCCGGCCTCGGCGCGATGCTGTCGGGCGTATGCGCCTCGACCGACGACGATCTGCAACGGATCGCTAGCGCGGGAGACGCGCTCAACCAGTTCCACGCCTATTTCAGCGCCCGAAAGGCCGAGCGATGACTGCGATCACCACGGAATTGCCGGATATGTCTCAGGTTCCGGCAAAGGATCACGGCATCCCGTTCGGGGAGGCGGTGAAAGTCTGGGCGCGCATTGCATCGCTCAGCTTTGGTGGTCCCGCCGGGCAGATCGCGGTGATGCACCGCATTCTGGTCGATGAGAAACGCTGGATCGGGGAGGAACGCTTCCTCCATGCCCTGAACTATTGCATGTTGTTGCCGGGACCGGAGGCGCAACAGCTTGCCGCCTATATCGGCTGGCTCCTGCATAAGACGAAAGGCGGACTGGTCGCCGGCGCTCTGTTCGTCCTGCCTGGCTTCCTCGCAATCCTGTGCCTGAGCTACATCTATGTGCTGCTCGGCCATTCCCCGGTCGTGATGGGTCTGTTCTTCGGCCTCAAGGCGGCGGTGCTCGCCGTTGTGCTTCAGGCTGTCGTGCGAGTTGGGTCACGCGCGCTGAAGAACAATGTCATGCGCGGCATAGCGGCGGCGGCGTTCGTCGCCATCTTCTTCCTCGACGCGCCCTTTCCCGTCATCGTTCTGACGGCAGCGCTCGCGGGCTATGTCGGTGGGCGGCTCGGCCTGCCTGCTTTCAAGGGCGGCGGCGGCCACGGTCCGTCGAGCGGTAACATCGTGCATGACCGCGATACGGCTCTGGGCGAAGGTCTTCCCGACCATGCCCGGCCGAATCTTGGCTGGTCGCTCAAGATATCCGGCGCCCTGCTTGTCCTCTGGCTCGCGCCGGTCGGCATCCTGTTTGCTTTGCTCGGCCCGGACGATGTCTATACCCGCATCGCGACCTTCTTCAGCCAGATGGCGGTCGTAACGTTTGGTGGGGCCTATGCCGTCTTGGCCTATGTCGGGCAGGAAGCGGTCGGCACCTATGGCTGGTTACAACCGGGTGAGATGCTGGATGGCCTTGGCCTCGCGGAAAGCACGCCGGGACCGCTCATCATGGTGACGCAGTTCGTGGGTTTCCTTGCGGCTTTCCGCGAGGCTGGCGGGCTGCATCCGCTGGTGGCAGCGACCCTCGGCGCGATCCTGACGACCTGGGTGACCTTCGTGCCTTGCTTTCTCTGGATATTCGCAGGTGCGCCGTTCGTGGAGCGTCTGCGCGGCAATCTCGCGCTGTCCGCCTCGCTCGGCGCGATCACCGCTGCAGTCGTTGGTGTCATCCTCAATCTGGCGCTCTGGTTCGCGATCCACGCGCTGTTCCGTCAGGTTCACACGGCGACTATCGGCCCGGTTTCCTTCGACTTGCCGGTCCTGTCGTCGCTTCATGTACCCGCGCTTGTCCTCGCCATCGGTGCTGCGGTGGCGGTGTTTCGCTTCAAAGTCGGCATGATTCCGACGCTTCTGGCGACGTCTGCCGCCGGCATCGCCCTTTATCTGCTCACGCCCATTTTCTGACGTCCACCTTTCGAAAGGAGACCCTGATGAAGTCCATGCGATTGTTGAGCCTGCTCGGCCTTCTGGCGCTGAGCGCCCCGGCACATGCGGCCGAACCCTGGGAGCAGGCAATCGCCACGTCCTTCGGCAAGGCCGGGACGGAGATGCCGGGCGGCGTCTACCGCATCGCTCTGCCGCGCAGCGATCTCAAGGTGACGCTGGACGGCGTCGCCCTGAAACCCGCCCTCGCGCTTGGTTCCTGGCTCGCGTTCATGAGCCATGGGAATGGCGAGGTCATGGTGATGGGCGATCTCGTCTTGACCGACACCGAGGTTAATCCGGTAATGGCCAAGCTCGTGGCGAACGGGTTCGAGATCACCGCTCTGCACAACCATCTGCTGCGCAATAGCCCTCACACCATGTATATGCACATCGGCGCGAGTGGCGATCCGGCGAAGTTGGGCAAAATCCTCCACGATGCGCTGGCGTTGAGCAAGACGCCGCTGACGGCTCCTGCGACTTCTGCGCCGGCCCAGCCAGATGCGATCGACCTCGATACGGCGTCGCTCGACAAGATCATGGGCTACAAGGGCAAGACCGGGGGCGGCGTCTATGCCTATGGCATTCCGCGTGCCGAAGCACCGCGCGACGGCGGCATGGCGCTCCCACCCGCCATGGGATCGGCCATCGCGATCAACTTCCAGTCCACAGGCGATGGCAAGGCTGCCATCACCGGGGATTTTGTGCTGGCAGCTTCAGAGGTTAACCCGGTCCTACGCGCGCTGCGTGAGAACGGCATCGAGGTGACTGCCCTGCACAACCATATGCTGAACGACGAACCGCGCATGTTCTTCATGCATTTCTGGGCAAATGACGATGCGCAGAAGCTAGCGACGGGCCTGGTAGCGGCGCTCAGCCATGTGGCTGTTACCCCAAGTACGCGCTGAGGCTAAGGCTGCGCGTCCGAAATTCTCAGATCAACCCGCGTCAATGGTGCTGCCTCTGGCGCGGGAAGGTCTGCTTAAAGGAACGGGATTGAATATAACGGATGGCAGAAATTGGCGCTGAGCTGCCGTCTAGGACATGCAGGGTGTGCCATGTGGCACACCCTAGCGTCCCCCAATCGAGCGGGACTTCTGCAATATCTGGTCTTGAGCCATTTCCCTGACGCGCTGATCCTGGCGAGCCTTGACCCCGACACCTGAAATTGTCTCTCCTCGCCCATGAGAGCCAGGTCGCGCCTTTGTCGTCGCGTCGCGACAGGAGGGCGTCGAGCGTCGCGCATTCGGGTTTACTGAGATCCCCGGCGAGCACGTCATGGACCAGATCCCCGGCCTGCTGCCGCGCCCGCCGCACGATCGCCTCGACCACCGTCACGGGCGGCAGCAGCAATCGCCGGCGGCGCATCTCGTCGATGACGATACCGGCAAGCCGCGAGGGCCGGGTGGTGGTCTGCGCGATCGGCATGGCGAATGCGACCAGCGCGTGAAAATCCGCGCGACTGAAAACGCGATGACCGAAACGGCGCGACAGGTCGGCGAGGTGCGTCCGCCGCGTTTCGTCGCGGCGGGCATAGTCGCGCCATGACGCGGGCGACACATCCAACTGACGGGCCACGAACGCGAGGATCGGCATGGGCGGCGCTTCGCCGGCTTCCAGCACGCGCCCGGGCCAGCGGAGATACAGCATCAGCATCGCATAGCCGAGGCGGGTGGCGTCGCCGCGCCGGGATGCGATCAGTTCAAGATCGTCACGGGTCAAGGTGAAGTGGCGGGCGATTTCGCGTTCATCGAGCGACGAATCATAATGCTCCGCAAGCATCTCGCGGGTCAGCAGGTGTCTTCTGGCCAAGCTCGAACCCCTCCATGTCACTGTCCGTCAGACGTCCGTTGGACGGTCACCGGGAATGTGTCCGTCAACTCTGGACCTTCGATGGCGATTCGGACAAGATCGCATGATGATGGGAAAACGGACAGTATGGGGCGGCCCGTGGCGCTGATCGGCTATGCGCGGGTCTCCACCCCCGACCAGAAGCTGTCGCTCCAGCATGACGCTCTCCAGCGGGCAGGATGCGATCGGGTTTTCGACGATCAGGCGTCGGGAGCCAGGACCGACAGGCCGGGCCTTGCCGAAGCACTGGCCTATTTGCGCGCCGGCGACACGCTGGTGGTATGGAAGCTCGATCGCCTCGGCCGCTCGATGAGCCACCTCATCGAAAAAGTTGGTGAACTGGCGGCGCGAGGCATCGGGTTCCGCTCGCTCACCGAGAACATCGACACCACCACGCCGGGAGGGATGCTGGTGTTTAACATCTTCGGCTCCCTCGCGCAGTTTGAACGTGATCTGATCCGCGAGCGCACCCAAGCGGGTCTGCGAGCCGCGCGCGAGCGCGGCAGCAAGGGTGGCCGCCGTCCTGTTGTTACACCTGACAAGCTACGCAAAGCGCGGGCGCACATCGCAGCAGGCCTTACTGTGCGCGAAGCCGCCGCCCGGCTCAAGATTGGCAAAACCGCCCTTTATAAAGCGTTGGAAGGCGCAAAGGCGTAATAGCTATGGCCCCAAATATCGATCCGATCCGTCATCATGTTACACAATCCCGCGTAAACGCACGCATTCGGGTTATCATCGGAATCTACATAACCTGTTTTGGGATTGGCGTTTTCAATCATGCGCGAGACTTTGCAGCATACGGATGGAGGCCCTATGATTGGGGGCCGTTCCTACTAGAGGTATTCTGGTCCTTACTGATATTCTTAGACGCGCTTGCTATTATGCTACTTCTTTCGCGTTTCAGGCGGGCGGGCTTGGTTCTGGCCGCGTCAATTATGATCGGTGATGTCGCTGCAAACACCTACGCTCTGATAGCCTTGAGCATTCCGGCATTTGGTTTTTCGGTTCCGCTTCAGGCAACGTTCCTGGGCTTTGTCCTTGGCTCGCTACCGTTCGTTTGGCCCGTAAAACCTGCTGGGTGCGGTAAGCGGTAGCCCCTGCGGCCGCCTTAGCCCAGGTCGTACTGCATTCGTTCGTCTCTCGCGTACGTAAAATTCACTTTCGTGTAGTCACCCCATAGACGGTCGAAGCTCGTCCGCGAGATGACTCCTCGTCCAGACCTAAGCGGCGAGCGCCATGATTATCAGGATAAGTTGAGAATGATTCGCAACAATCTGCGATTAGATGGATCGCCTATGACACTTTACCCGCCGGCAAAGTGTCATAGCTGACAACCCGTCTGCGGCCGCCGATTTGGGATTCACATTGATCCTGCTTTGTGCTTGATTCCATCATGTTATGTTTCATGCAGGCAAGCCTCTTGAACCCTCCATTGGCTGTGATGTCGCGGCCGTGCTCGAGACGCTGGCGACCGTATCGAGCCGGCCCCGTTATGCCTTCATGCTGCTCAACCTGATCGCCCAGGTGGCGGGGCCAGATGGAAGCGCCGGTCCCTGGGTCAGGCGGAACGATGGGCTCGTTTCCCTGCGCGATTGGCTATGCGACGCATTGACCCCGATGGCCCAGCGTGGTCCGCGCAGCATTACGCTGGCCGAGCGGGTCGAGAGCGACCTCGCTAGAAACGGACTGCTCCCCGGCGATCCGGAGAAAAGGCGCGGCGTGATCGCGGAGGAAATGCGGGCACGCATTCGCACAGCCGGGAAGAGTAATCTCAGTCGCGCCGTTTCCGAACTGGTGAATGCAGGCCTGCTCCGCCGACATTATCAGGGCTATCGCGTCGACCATCGGAACCGTGGCGGCCAGCGCCACGCCGTCTATACCTTGATCGGCGATGCTCTGCGTCTAGTGCCGGGCATCAGCTCCACACCGAATCTGCCCGTGCAAGGCGAACTTGCCCTCCCAAGATGATTGCGCAGTCGAACCGGGATTGCTGCAGTAGTGTGCTGTGAGGTCGGGTAACGATGTCCGAATAATAAGGCCAGTCAGAACGTCAGCATTGACCTTGCCGGCAATTACATCAGCCATTCCCGTCAAGGATCGCCATGGCCTTCTTCGACGCGAATGGATTGTCAGATTCGGAATGAAGCCGGGCACGCGAGCCATATAATCGCGGTAAACCTCGCCGAAGTTGGCTAGCGCCTCCTTTTCCTCATGCCGAGCCAGCCGAATATACATCACGACGAGCACCGGAAACATAGCAAGGGTCAAAAGGGTCGGCCATTGTAGCAAAAAGCCGAGCATGACGAGAATGAAGCCGACATATTGCGGGTGCCGGATCCGGGCATAAATCCCAGTAAGGGCCAATTGGTGTTTGCGCTGACTCAAGTGAAGGGCCGTCCATGCAACCGAGATCAGCCAGTAACCCACGCCGATCAGCACAAAGCTGGCGATGTGGAATGGACCGTAATGGGGATTAACTCGCCAGCCGAACATCATCTCCAGGAGATGTCCAGCATCGTGGCTCCACCAGTCGACAGCGGGGAAATACGACTGGAGCCACCCCGAAAGCACGAAGATCGTGAGCGGGAAGCCATACATTTCCGCGAAGAGCGCTATGATGAAAGCGCTGAACGCCCCCAAACTGCGCCAGTCTCGTTTAGTTGCCGGCTTGAAGAAGCTGAACGCAAAGAGGATGAAAACGGCGGCGTTAACCAGCGCGAGCCCCCACAGACCATAGCCATAGTCGGCGTGCGTCATCGCGACTCTCCTTCGATGCGGCCGTTGGGATTGGCCGGTAAGCCGGCGGGTGCCTGACCGGGCTCATGGCCATGCTGATGCCCACCATGGCCGCGGTGCATGAACAGGTGCATGAGCGGGCAGGCGAGCAGGATGAGATAGGGCAGCACACCCAGGAAGTGCGCGGTATGCTCGGTGAGGAGGAAGAAGCTAGCGACGAGCAGGAAGCCGATCAGAACGATCTTGCCGCGCTTGCGCATGCGATGGTCATGTTCGCCCATATGCCGTCCTCTTCTGGTCAACGTCCGGGCAGCATAGGCTCGAGTCCAAGGAGCAAGGTATAAGTAGAGACCGAAGTCCCCCGGGCATCGCGCAGGCATGGGTAAGGCGATCGATGGGATCGGCCATCGGCGTTCGGGCGACGCAGCTGTCGGGGAGCAGCAGTCGTGCTGCGGATTTTGCGTATAGGCGTGCGGCGTCCGCGAACCAATGCTGCGCTCACGAACATAATCGTGAGAGGCAGGCCCGCGTCCATGCAAAAGAGAAAGAAACGGCACCATTCCCGCGTGACCATCTTCGAGCGTGAAGCAAGGATCGATCTGGCCAAGCGCCCGGCCGATGGTCTCGGCGTTGCCTTTCTCGGCGCATCGGGAACGGTCACAGGGTCGCGTTATCTGGTGGACGATGGTGAAACTCAGATCGTGGTCGATTCCGGCCTGTTTCAGGGACCCAGGGATCTGCGCCGCCTTAATTGGGCATCGATCCCACCCGAAGTCGCGGATGTCGGCCAGGTGCTGCTGACCCACGCCCATCTCGATCACTCGGGCGCACTACCGCGCATGGCGCGCCTGGGCTGGGACGGGACCGTCCTTGCCACGCGGGCGACCGCGGCCCTGTGCGAGCTCCTTCTTCCCGACAGCGGCCATCTGCAGGAAAAGGATGCGGAGTTCGCCAACCAGCACGGCTTCTCCAGGCACCAGCCGGCGCTGCCCCTCTACACCCAGGCCGACGCGCGTCTGGCATTGCAGCTCTTCCGCCCGATCGAGTTCGGAGCGTGGCATGCAGTCACGGACGGCATCAGGGTGCGCTACCATCGCGCCGGCCACATCCTCGGCGCGGCGTCGATCGAGATCGACTGGAAGGGGCGGACAATCCTCTTCTCAGGCGATATCGGCCGTTACGGCGATGCGGTGATGAAGGATCCCGAGCCGCCCGCGCGCGCCGACTATGTCCTAGTGGAATCGACCTATGGCGATCGGCGCCACGAGCAGGTCGATCCGACAAAGACGCTTGGAGATCATGTCGAACG
>NZ_JBIISY010000398.1:0-3528 GCF_044340795.1 Tardiphaga sp. | reverse complement strand
ATGTCAGACTTGATGCGTGTCATTTGGGCCTCAAAATTGGGTTTTCGTTAAGCTGAGAAACGCTGCAAAATCTTTCGGATTGCCGCAGCGCCGCGCTCCTTACTGATGACCGGCAGCAAGCCGGATCTGTTCTTCGGGGCTGTCGATGGTCATCGTGTAGCCGCAGCACTTCGGCCAGCCGTGACGCATTGCGCCTTCGCTGTCGGTGCGCTGTGTCGATCCGCACGATCGGCACCAGACCTGACCGCGCTTGAGCTGGGGGACTTCCGAGATGACTTTCGCGAAATTCATCACGTCTTCTCCTGGGTGGTGTTCTGCAGGCAGTTATCCGGAAATTCCGGAGAGCTGGATCGGGCGGCTTTCGCCGCGGCTTCTTCGCAGGCCTGTCGGATCACCGGCAGCCATTTGGTCAGCAGCACCCGCGGATAGAGGCGGTGCACGGTTTCTTCTTCCGGCAGCGGGACGTGCCAGTAAGGGCCAAGATTGCCAGCGATCGACGGCCCCATGTCGATCCATGCTTGCGACCAGTCGAGCTGGTTGAACCGCTCGATCGCACGCTCGGAGCGGATCGGATAGCCATCCAACATCCAGTCCTTATGCGTCAGGCCTTCAAGCCAGGCAGGGCGTTCGCTCACGGCTTCTCTCCGTCATGCGGAATAGGCGAGGGAGCCCCGAACCGCAAAATTAGAGCCGATGTCTCAGCCCACACCGCTCCCGCGCGGCAGGCCTCAGAAGCTGTTGAAGCTTCTTCCAGCGTGGCGTCTGGGTAGAGTTCGCGGATACGAGCGACGGAGGGCATTGCGGCCCATCCGATCGTGTTGTCGCCAAGTTCAGCGTCCAGCGTTTCCGAGAGGTCGTAAGCCAGCGCTAGTGCTGCCTGCCTGACGGCCGTCGCGAATCCATCATCCATTGCTGCTCTCCGGTTCATCGTCCCACGGCACCTGATCGGCGAAAGCTTCAGAAGCCCCGTCGAGTTCCTTGATCGCGTCGGAATCCAAGCTGCCGAACGCCACGACGCGAGCAGCGATGATGAGACGGACCATCTCCGGGGTGAGGGATTGGCTCATTCCGCCTCACTCCCGCGCGGTTGAGAGGTGATCGTTGAACCCGCCGAGAACGATCTGCCGTCCTGGCTGAAGCCGGCGTTTCGGAAGATGTCTTTCGACCGCATCGCAGCCTCCCAACCGGCCCGATAGATCGGGTCCGCGTCGTCGTGGATCGGCGTGTTGTCGAGGGCGTCGAAAAAACCCTCGTGATAGTAGGGGTGGGACTGGTCAACCATTGTCGCCCTCCGTCGCAAGGAGCGTGAGAGCCTCACGCGCCACGTTCTGAAAATGCCATGCAGCCCATCCGGGGCCGTAAGAATTTCCGCGCAGTTCGCCGAACTTATCGACGTCAAGCGCCTTCGAGGTCGGTGTGTCTCGGATCGCTGTCAGTGCCTTTACGGCGGCGTCGCGTTCGGCGCGGAGCTGAGTGATTGCCCTCGCACCTTGGCCAGCGAGCCAATCGAGATTCTGATTTCGATAGATGCTAATTTCTTCTTTGCGAAGATCCTCGGCAATATCGATTATTTCTTGCTCGGTGAGTTTGACGATATCGGCCTCGGTGCTCATGGGCGGCTCCTGTGTGCAGTATCCGAAACAGCCGAGATCTCGGCAGCGCTTTGTCCCGCAATCAGCCATGACGATCGTCCCCAAAGAGCGCGACGCTGCGGCATTCGACCTCAGCATTCCATGCGCGAACGGCGTCCGATCGGTTGTCACCATTGACACCAACGAAGTGCTCGTCTTTGCCGCCCCGATAGCAGCCAGCGTACCAAGGTGCAGGGCCAAGTCCCTTCGGCCAAGGTCCGCATTTATCGATATCAGGCTGTCTGCCGCATACAGGGCAATCCTTGATCATCTTGGTCAGCGTCATTTGCGCTCCTCCGGCTGGTGACAGTACCGGCAGCTGTCCGGATTGAAGCCGCGACCTGACGGCAGGCTGTAGTCGCATTCTCCTGTAGGGCTTTGCGGGCACCACCAGCCGTGCTTCTCGGATGAGCACTCATTGCAGATTGGAAACGAAGAAGATGGGCAATCAGGGCGGCTCGGTCCCCACACATGCACACACCTGGCTTGTATTTCCGCGATGCGCTCTTGCTTCTCGCGGATTTCGCCCCTGATCTGATTGATGGTTTCGAAGGCCTTCATGACGCACCATCCGTTTCCTGATTGCCCGTAAGCGCTGGAGCCGGATCGAGGATCGTGCGCGCAGCCCGAACTTGCTGAGGGGTGATGGCCAGATCGACGCCGCTGATGTGATCTTCCGACGCCGGGTCGCCATCTCGTTCCAGCGCGATATCGGCGAATGGCCTAAGCGTGTGCTCTAGGCCAGTGACGCGGAGCCTGGTTGATGCCAGCTCAACTTTGAGGCTGCGGGCTTCCTGCTCGGCGCTGTTGCGTGACGCTTTCAGGCGCTCGATCTGTTCGAGGCGCGCCAGCATATCGCGATCGTGCTGTTCCTGCAGATCGAAAACGCCATGCTTCTTGTCGTCGTCGCGGCGGTTGAGCGCGACTGCACCCCATGATAGGCCGCCACGCCTGATGTAGACGCAGGTGTCGCCGAACCGATCTTTGATCGACTGCATGTCTACAATCAGCTTCCCAATCTTGACCATGCGATCTTCGGCGTCGTCAGCAGGTTCTGTCATGACTGCGGCACTCCGGTCTGGCGGTCATTGCGAGGGTCCGAGGGAGGCGCCAGCAGCGGAGCGACGTGCGTCACGTGTCCACAAAGGCCGTTCCAGACCCAGCCGCCGCCATTGAAGTCGGTCCAATAGCCGACGTGCCAGCCTTCCCAGTTGCGCATGCGGAGTTCTTCATCGGGCTCCCACTGCGCCTGATCGTGAACGACATAGAGCAGGACGCGCTTGTCGATCTCAGGCGTCCACTCCGATGCGTGCGTCGCGCTTGTCGGGGCGTTGTCGCTGCTTGCAGCAGAGCGCTGCACCGCTGTTTTTAAGGCGTTAATGTAACCCGCAGTGGCCGGCGCGTCCTTCCACGCTGGCGTCTCCCAGCGGTCGATCACCGCTTGAGCTGCATCTAGCAGACCGCCTCCCAACGAAACCCCTGTCCGATCCATGTGACGCCGGATTTCATCACACGCAAAATCTAACAGCTTGCGCTCGGCCTCTTTAGTTAGGCGGTTAATTTCATTTTCGTTGGCGCACCAGCCCTTCAGGGTGAGGTCGATGGCCAGCGCGTGGATACGCTCGCCTGCATCAGCAGGGCGGACGGTTGGTGCGGCAAATACTCGCTTCAGCTTCTTCGTCATGATGTAGGCCGACGCCCTTGCAGTCGGGTCATCGTGCACATCGGCAAAAACACAGGCTACACCTTCGATTTCTTCCTGGGTTGGCTCGGACGCATCGTCGCAGCCGTTCACTGTTGGGGCATGATCGCTGGCGTAGGCGCGCATCGCTTTGATGATCAGTTCGCGATCGTGCTGCCAGATCGGGCCGAATTCTTCGTATCCAGAAGCGATGGC
>NZ_JBIISY010000007.1:0-61397 GCF_044340795.1 Tardiphaga sp. | reverse complement strand
CGATCGATCGGAACAAGCCCCATCACCTGCCCTATACCTGGTGTCTGACAAATGCGTGCATCGCCGGATCCAGGACCACACCGTTACTGATCAGACAGATGATGACTGGGCAGCTTCTGCGCCTTCGCTTCGTGGATTCGACTCTGTTGTCGCTTACCGCGACGATACCGCTCAGCCCATTCGCCGCGGTCGACAAAATGCCCCCGGCGAAAACATTCGAGCAAGACATCGACGAATGATCAACCATCAGGATTCGAAAACGATCGAGGCGTCTTGCAATCCCGCATTCCCAATCTTTCCGCGATAGATACCAGATCTGCGAATGAAACCACCCGCATCTTCTCCATCACCTGATGGCGGTGGGCCTTTATCGTGCGCTCTGTCGTTCCAAGCTCATAGGCGATCTGCTTGTTGATTTTGCCCCGGACCATGAGATCGAACACCTGCCGCTCCCGCGGCGTGAGGAGATGGACACGTTCACGCAAGGACACAAGTTCATCGATCGATCCCTGGCGCTGGAACGCACGTTCGATTGCATCGATCAGTTGCTGAGACGTCACCGGCTTGGTCAGGAAATCCTCCGCGCCCAATTTGATCGCCCGCACAATGGTAGGCGGATCGACATGCGCAGTCACGAATACGATCGGGATGCTGACTCCAAGCTCGATCAGGCTATTTTGAAGTTCGGGGCCGCTGCCTCCAGGCATCTGGACGTCGAGCAGGATGCATCCCGGGCACGCCAAGAGGGGTAGACGATCCAACAACTGCGTCGCCGATGCGTAGACGGCGACCTCATAACCCGCGACTTTCAACCGTCGCTCTATCGCCACGCGATACGACACATCGTCATCTACCACATGGACGACGCCACGCATCTATATCGGGCTCCAATCATCGATGCACAAATGGCTGCATCACGCGAATCGAAAATCTCTACTTCCTTGAAACGATACCCTGCCCCCAAAGGATGATATTACGCGGCGTTATATCGTACCTTGGTGCAATGAACCTTGAGACAATGGCCCGTAATCAGTTCCTGATCTTAAATCAACTTAGACGAGCGCACAATTGGATGACCTTTCTTCTTGCAGTGCACACATCTACGGAAAATCGTTATGCATGAGGGAGATTGAATCATGTTTTCTCATTCGGCGATTCCCCCGACATTCCGCCCAAGCTCTCTTGGTGCACTGGGCCTGGACAGCACTTCAAATCCCGTCGTCAGCCTGAATGAATTCACGTATCGGAAGCGTGCCGAGATCTACGGCGAGAAAGAGCCTGCGGAGTATGTTTATCGGGTGATATCGGGCGCCGTGAGAAGCTACAAATTGCTGTCTGACGGGCGCCGCCAAATTGGTGCGTTTCATCTGAAGAACGATATTTTTGGGTTGGAGAATGGTGATGAGCACCGCTTCACTGCGGAAGCAATCGTGGATACGACTGTTCGCCTGATTAAGCGACAGAGTCTGGAGATGGTCGCGGAAAGGGACTCCATGGTCGCGCGCAATCTGCTCACCATGACCACGAGCAACCTTCAGCACGCGGAAGACCACATGCTTCTGCTCGGCCGCAAGAACTCGCTTGAACGTGTTGCCGCCTTTCTCCTTGAGATGGACAAACGGCTAACAGCCACCGGCATTATCGCGCTACCGATGTCGCGCCGCGATATCGCTGATTATCTTGGACTGACCTTGGAAACCGTATCACGGGTATTGTCCCGGCTGCAGGGTCTCGGCACCCTTGGCTTTGTTGGCACCACCCAACGCCAGATCTTGCTCTTGGACCGAGACCGGCTTGCTAGTCTCGATCTTCAGAATTAAAGCCCAGCGCCCCGATAGCGGCAAGATGATCCAGTGTCTTGCGTAGCACCTCGAACAGAACCGCCGCTGACCAGCCGAACATGAGAACACCGTTCATGGCAGTCATCGGTCCGATCAGTCGCCAGCTCCGCAAAGGTACGATATCTCCGTATCCGAGCGTCGTATAATTCACGAAAGCGAAATAGAGGAAGCCACTCTCCTCTGGCGCAGCACCAACTACTGCATAGGTCAACGCCCATGCGACGACCTCGATCGTATGCGCGACCACGAGTACTGCAGCCACCTCGACCATCACTGTCATGAGATGCAGCTGCGGTCGCGTCGTATTTTTCAATCCAGCCTGTCGGGCGATGCGGATTGCGCCGACCGTCACCAGCGCATGAATCATGATCGTGACTGCAGTCACAATAGAGCCAACGAGAAACTGAAGCGCCATGATCCCGTCCAGACCGTGCGACAGTGACCTTTACTGACTGATCGGACGTCAACAAGAATACACGATCATCGTTCTGACGAACGACTAACCAGCATTCGGACTCCGCCTTTTAGGCTGTGCCGACGTTTCCTACTACCGCGCCATCCCAGGACGCCAGCCATAGGTATAGGCGACCGCGGTCATAGCAGACACTCCCGAGCCACGTAGAACGTCGCCGGGCTCATCATCCAATTCGATGCGACGAACACTTTGAGAGCTTGACGCAGATCAACGGACAGCATGTAGCGCGCGCCACCAATCACGAGCAGCGTATTCAGAACGCTTTAGACCGGAGCTTCGTGATGAAGGCTGTCTCCCTGGCAGAAGCCATTGCGGTGATCCCGACCGGAGCGAGCATTATGGTTGGCGGGTTCATGGGCGTCGGCACGCCGGAACGTCTCCTCGACGAACTCGTGCGACAGAAGAAATCAAACCTTCGCCTCATCAGCAATGACGCCGCCACGCCTGGAAAGGGCGTCGGGAAACTGTTCGACAGCGCTCAGGTGGCGCAGATGATCGGGACCCATATCGGGCTCAATCCGAAGGCTCAGCGGCAGATGCTGGGCAAGCAGATTATCGTTGATCTCATCCCGCAGGGCACGTTTGTCGAACGAATTCGCGCCGGCGGTTGCGGTCTTGGGGGCGTCCTTACGCCAACCGGCGTTGGCACCCTCGTCGCGGAAGGCAAACTGACCATCGATGTCGATGGACAGACATACCTGATCGAGACCGCCTTGCGCGCCGACTTTGCGCTCGTCCAGGCTTTCCTCGCCGATTATTCCGGCAACCTGTCATACGCCCTGACCGCGCGTAACTTCAATCCGGTGATGGCGATGGCGGCAGACACCGTCATCGTCACCGCTGAACATATCGTGCCGGTGGGCGTCATTGCGCCTGATCACGTCGTGACGCCCGGTCCTCTGGTGGATTATCTCGTTGCCAATGGGTGACCCATGGATGCGCAAACCATCATTGCGCGCCGCACGGCGCGTGAGCTTCGACAGGGCAACCTCGTCAATCTCGGCATCGGCATTCCGACACTGGTTGCGAACTATGTGCCGGCGGGACTGCACGTCTACTTTCAGTCCGAGAACGGTCTGATCGGAACCGGTCCGATTCCAGAACAGGGGATGGCGCATCCGCTGCTCACGGACGCCGGCGGAAAGTCCATCAGTGCCCTGCCCGGCGCGGCGATCTTCGACAGCGCGATGTCGTTCGGCCTTATCCGCGGAGGCCATGTCGATCTCACGGTCCTTGGTGGCTTGCAGGTCGATGCCGTCGGACGCCTCGCAAACTGGATGGTGCCCGGCAAGATGGTGCCGGGCATGGGCGGCGCAATGGACCTCGTGACCGGCGCAAAACGTGTGATCATCGCCATGCAGCATGCAGCCAAGGGAAAGTCGAAGATTGTTGCCAGATGTAGCCTTCCGCTGACCTCGGCACGGCCGATCGATCTTGTCGTCACCGATATGGCTGTCATTGCGTTTCCGGGTGGCAAGGCGACCTTGCAGGAGACCGCCCCCGGCGTCACGGTCGCCGAGGTCTTGGCCGTCACGGAGGCAGAGCTCGTCATTCCGGACCATGTACCGGAGATGAGACTCTGACGCCCAAAGATGATCCGCCGTGATGCCAGTCGCTGCAGTCCCCCGTCCGTCAGTCGATAATGTGATAACCGCCGTCGATGTAAAGCACGCCGCCAGTGATCAGCTTGGCGCCGTCGAGCGCGAGAAATGCCGTCGCCCGCCCAACATCATCGATACTGACCAGGCTCCGCGCAGGCGCCTGCGACTGGGCCTTGTCCATCAGCTCGTCGAATTCCGGAATGCCCGACGCCGCCCGCGTGGCCAGCGGCCCCGGCGAAATGGCGTGGACGCGGATTCCCTTCGGGCCGAGTTCGGCTGCGATATAGCGCACAGCAGCCTCGAGCGCAGCCTTCGCGACGCCCATGATATTGTAGTTCTTCACCACCATCTGACTGCCGTAATAGGTCATGGTGAACATTGTGCCGCCCTTCATCATGAGCGGTTCCGCCAGATGCGCCATCCGCATGAACGACCAACAGGACACGTCCATGGTCTTCCGGAATCCTTCGCGATCGACGTCGACGACGCGGCCATGCAGTGCGTCTCTCGGCGCGAAAGCAATGGAGTGGAGAAGAAAGTCCAGCTGTCCCCATTCCCGCCCGATCCGCTCGAACACCTTTTCGACTTCTCCTTCCACCATGACGTCGAGCGGCATGAAGATGGGCGACTCCAGAGCCTGAGCCAACGGCTCGACGTGCTTCTTCGCCTTCTCGTTCAGATATGTCACGGCAATGTCGGCACCAAGCGCGCGGAACGCCTTGGCGCACCCCCAGGCGATGGACTGATCATTGGCGATCCCGACGACCAGTCCTTTCTTGCCTCTCAACGCGACGCTCGCTTCCGGATATGCGGGAATCGTCATGACATCCTCTCGCGCGCCTGCGCAGGCGTCTTCGGCTTCACCACAAGTGCCAGCGTATGCTGCGCAATCATCAGCTCTTCATCGGTCGGAATGACATAGACCGGTATACGGCTATCCGAGGCCGATATCTTGCCGGCATTGCTGGCATTCAAGCCGGCATCCAGCGTGGTTCCGAGCCATGAAAGCCGATCTGCTACACGGCCGCGTATGACTGCCGAATTTTCGCCAATGCCGGCTGTAAAGACGAACCCATCGAGCCCCTGCAGGGCAGCGGCCAGCATGCCGGTACTGAGACCGATCCTGTAGACGAAATAATCGATCGCAAATGCCGCGCGCGGATCGCTGCTCTCCTGCAGCTCACGCATATCGTTGCTGATGCCGGACAGCCCCTTCATGCCGCAATCGCGATAGAGGAAGTCCTGTACGGTCGAGACCGCCATTCCCTTCTCAGCGAGCAGATAGAGCACAACGCCCGGATCGAGTTGGCCGGCGCGCGTTCCCATTGCAAGACCATCCAGTGCCGTGAACCCCATGGTGCTTTCGACGCTCCTGCCATCCCTGATTGCGCACATCGATGCCCCACTGCCGAGATGAGCAACGACCACGCGCCCGCTTGCGACTTTCGGCGCGACCTGTCGCAGGCGTCTGGCGATGTATTCGTAGGACAGGCCGTGGAAGCCATAGCGGCGGATTCCTTCGGCATGAAGCTGGCGAGGGATCGCGTAATGATCCGCCAACGCATCGTGGTCACGATGGAAGGCCGTGTCGAAACAGGCGACTTGCGGCAGATCCGGAAAATTGGCCAGGATGGTCCGGACCGGCGCGAGATTATGCGGTTGGTGCAGCGGCGCCAACGAGACGTAACGTGCGAGCCGCTCCACGACGCCATGATCGATCAGAACCGGATTCGCATGATCCGGCCCGCCATGCACGACGCGATGACCGACGGCGATCGGATTGATGTTGAGCTCGTCACGCAGCCAGGTGCCGGCGACCAGCATGGCTGCCGGCACATCGGCCACGGCCTCGATCGGATAGGCGCGATCCGCCACCGGAACACCGGTCCGATCACTCGCACGCAATCGCGGTCGACTGCCAATCCCGTCGACCTGCCCCTTGATCCGCCGCTGCAGCGTACCGTCGCCCTCGATCGAGAAAATCTGAAACTTGACGCTCGAGGAGCCCGCATTGACGACGAGGATCGTGTCCATGGCTGTCACGCTGCGACCGTTGGCGCATGTTGACGCCTGGCGTGTGCATAGAGCGATCCGATGGCACAGGAGGCCATGCGGGCGCGCGCCGTATCCGCACGCGATGTCAGCACAATCGGCACCCGGGCGCCGAGCACGATGCCGGCGCCATCGGCCTTGGCAAAATAAGCCAGATTCTTGGCCAGCATGTTTCCGGCCTCGAGATCGGGGACAACCAGAATCTGCGCGCGGCCGGCTACTTCCGACTTGATGCCTTTGATGCGCGCTGCCTCGACATCGATGGCATTGTCGAATGCCAATGGGCCATCAATCAGCCCGCCCGTGATCTGGCCGCGTTCAGCCATCTTGCACAAGGCGGCCGCCTCGATCGTGGACGGAATCATCGCGGTGACGGTTTCGACTGCCGACAGGATCGCAACCCGCGGTGATTTGCCGAACCCCGTTTGGTTGTAAAGATCGATGGCGTTCTGGATGATGTCCCGTTTGGCCGCGAGGTCCGGAAAAATATTGATCGCAGCGTCTGTGACGAAGATGGTCTCCGCATAGGCGGGGACGTCCATGACGAAGACATGGCTGATTCGTCGATCGGTGCGCAGGCCGCCAATCTTTGCTGTTACGGCGCGCATCAGTTCGTCGGTGTGCAGGCCTCCCTTCATCAGCATCTCGCCTTTGGCTGCGTGAATCAGCTCGACGCCCCTGGCAGCCGCGTCGTCGCTATGCCTGGCATCGACGATTTCCAACCCATTGATGTCGAGTCTGCTCTTGTCCGCGGCGTCCCTGATCTTCTGCACCGGGCCGACCAAAACGGGCTTGATGATGCCCGCCTGGGCGCTGTCGATGGCCCCGCGCAGCGAGGTCTCATCGCAAGGGTGAACAACGACGGTCGGCACCGGCGGCACCGTTTTCGCCGCCGTGATCAGTCGATCATACTTGCTGGGAAATCGCGCCTGGCCTGCCTCAACCGACATGATGTTGCTCCAATCCCTGAGAATTTTCCCCGCCCTGCGATGCTCTGGCATCCCTGTCGAACGAAGTGACGTTTGACAGCTGAGGATCGCCTTCCACGCCGAACAGATCGGCAATGCGCCTCAATCTCACCGCGCGTTCACCGGAAACAACACCGCTTGCCGCCAACACCTCGCGCATGGCGACAAAAGCGGCACGTCTCTGGCTATCGTCTGCGGGCAATAGCTTCGGAATGGCGGCCAGCGCCTCTTCCGGATCGAGCAGCAGCATGAAAAACTGCTCACGCACCAGCATCTTGAATTCAGGCAACGATAATCGCGCTGCTGCATGGTCACGCCGCACCTGCCTCAGCGCCGCGATACTCCGTTCATCGACCATCCCACGCGCCGATCCGATGTAGAGCAAAGCACGGAGCGTCGCCTCGCGCAGACCTCCCTCCTGAATCCTCGATCTCAGCTCGGCAACTCTCTTGTCGAGCATCATGCGATGCTCAGGCGACATCTGGCGGGGCCGGGCGGGCTCGGATTCCGGGTCGATACCCACTGCCGCCTGCAATGCGGGCGAGCCATAGATGGCGAGAAACACAGCTTCACTCAGCGCTTCCTGCGCATCACGCCAGCTGTTAAGCATCTGGACGATCTGCTTTCCCATCCGTTCCTGGATCGCCAGGAAGGGGTTCTCGCCGGACACCGGCTTTCGATTGCCGTCGATCGCTTCCGCGGCGGACTTCACAAGGAACATCCAAGGGTTCTTGCTGCTCAGGGCATGATACTGAAGCCGCAGCGGATGCAGATTGCGCATCGCGTCCGCCATCTGCGGCGTCAACGCATTTCTGAGCCAGGGTTGAACGTATTTCCGGTAGGTCGCGAGATTGATCTCCGAGACACGTTTGGCGGTGGCGAAACGACGATCGTCTTCAGGCGAATTTCCGCCCATCGCCCTGATATCGTCGAGCGTTCTCGCTTCACAACGCATCACCCAATCACCGACCACGAGATCGGCACTCGTCGTTGCTTCGCCCTTGGCCTCGAACGTCGCTTCATACAATCCCGGCGGCAGTATATCGATGAGGTCGATATTACTGGAGAATTCCGTGTGCTGCTTCTTGGCCACGCCGCCAGAAACAAAGATTCCGAGATGACCGATGCTCTGGTGAACGGTGTAGACGATCGTCTGCCCATAGGCCCTGATCTCGTCCACATCGGCATAGCAGTCGAGGATCCAGTTGAGCGCCTGCTGCGGCGGTGTGACGTTGTCCCCCTCCGAGCAGAACACCAGGATCGGAGACCTGATATTGCGCAGATCGACCTTCTGGCCGTCCGACATCAGGATCTTGCCGGCCGCGAGGTTGTTGCCGATGAACAGTTCATCGACGATGAATTGGATCTCTTCGGCGTTCAGATTGACGTGTCCGCCCCACCACCTTTCGAATTCGAGATACCGGTCTGCCTCGGTGTCTATATTGGAGTAGACGTTGTATTGCTTGGTCCACAGCGTATTGGACGGATTCTGGTTCTCGAAATTCTGGACCAGCCACGCACCATCGAACTTACCTGCGCCAAGATCGCTGGTCATCGCGGTGAGCCAACTGCCGCCCAACAGACCGCCCGTATAGCGCATCGGGTATTTGCCGTGCACGCCTTGCCAGTAGGCAAGCGGCGCGCCGGCGATGATCAGTGGTCCGAATAATTCGGGCCGGAGCGATGCCAGAATCATGACGGCCCAACCGGCCTGGCAATTGCCGATGACACACGGCTTGCCGTCGGCTCTTGGATGCAGGCTGATCACCGTTTCGATGAACTGCGCTTCGGCCCGTGCGATGCGTTCGATAGTCTGGCCCGGCACTGGCTCCGGCAGAAAGCCGATGAAGTAGCACGGATGCCCCGCCTTCATTGCCACGCCGATCTCGCTGTCCGCCTTGAATCCGCCGATGCCCGGTCCATGACCGGCACGTGGATCGACCACGACGAAGGGACGCCGCTCCAGATCGATCTGAACGCCCTCAGGCGGAACGATCCGGACCAGTGCATAATTCACGGGCTCGATCAAATCGCGACCGTCGACGATCAGTTCAGCCGCATATTGCAGGACATGCGGCGCTGTTTTCGCGACATGTTCACGATACTGGTCGCCGCGCTGACGCAAGACATCGAGAAACAGCGTGCTCCGTTGCCCGGCGTCGATCATGTATTCGACTGCCGAGGCAACCAAGCTGGACATCGGGTCACTCGGGAATTGGGACGCTTGCATCGGCATGCTCCAACTTCATCGTCGCGCAGTTCATGCAGCGACATCTGCGTCGCGCATCGTTGATCTGGATCAAGGATCTGCCTTCCGCTCCAACTCCAGTTCAACCTCATCCTTGCGCATCCAGGCCACGATCAGCTCCCAGGCGACCGACAGGACGATCGGACCGATGAAGAGCCCGACAACACCATGCGCAAGAGTTCCTCCAATGACACCAATCACGATGACAAGCGTCGGCGTGGTCAGCCCTCGCCCCATCACCAGCGGTTTCAACATATTGTCGAGCACGCCAACGAGGAGGAAGAAGACTGTCAGCGGCAACGCTGTCTTGAAATCGTTCTCCATCCAGATCCAGATGATCACCGGCAGTAAAATAATGATGGCACCGATCTGGACGATGGTCAGCAGCATGACGCCGAAGGCGAGGAAGCCAGCGCTGGGGATACCAGCAAGTTTGAACCCAATGCCGGCCAGCAGGGCCTGCACGATGGCCACACCGATCACGCCCTGCGCGACCGCGCGGATTGTCGCCGCTGCCACGTCCAGTAGATGCTCGCTCTGCTCGTGAACGACGAGGGATAGAAGGCGCCGCCCGCTCGCGATCAATTGAGGACCGAAAGGAAGGAAGAATCCGGCGATCAGCACGGACAGCAGAAATTTGAGTGTTCCGACACCGGCGCTGCCAGCAAGAGTGAGCATCGTACTCGCTAACGGCTTTAAATATGGTGCAATCTCACGCAGGACTGCCCCGAGATTGCTGGACGCCCTGCTCCAGATCTCGAATATTTGAGGCCCGACGAAGCGCCATCCTTTGATCTGTTCCGGCGGCGACGGAAGGACGAGATTTCCTGTGCTGAGATCACCGGCAAGTTGTCTCACTCCCTCCACGGCACTCATGCCCAGCCATGTGGCAGGGCCGATGACGATCGCGAGGTTGATAATCGTAAGAATGGTTGCGGCCGTCCTCGGACGCTCGCCGAGCACCTCTGCCAACGATTTGAATGCAGGGTAAAACGCGACTGCAAGGACACCGCTCCAGGCCAGGATCGGCACGAAGGAGCGGATCAATACGAATGTCCAGATCACCAGCAAGGCCAGCAATCCCAGCCGGACCGCAAGCTGGATGACGTCGTCTCCCGATAGAACGCGACGAATTGCTCTCACAGACGCGCCTTGCTCTGTTCAGTCGCATCACCGTCGCCGCCGCTCGGATCGCCAATCTTGATCCAGATCAAGCCTCTATCGGATAGCTGGACCTATTTCGGCAGCGGAATTGCCAATTCATCCAGTCAAGCATCGGAGTTCCTATGTCCGATATCGCCACGTATGTTGCAGATGATCGGCTACGCGACGGCACCACAATATCTATCCGGGCGCTCCGGTCCGACGATGAACCGGATATGCTTGCGGCGATTGCACAATCCAGCGCACAGTCGCTGCAGCGCCGCTTCTTCGTGATGAAGCGACATTTTTCCGATGCGGAGCGCGCTTTCTTCATGGACGTCGATTTCCGCAACCATGTGGCATTGGTTGCGCGCGCCGAAGAGGAAAATCGGCACGTTTTGGTCGGGGGGGGGCCGTTATATTGTTTCCGAACCGGGCAAGGCCGAGATGGCATTCATGACAGTCGAGGCATGGCAAGGGCGTGGCGTAGGTTCGATCCTCATGCGGCACCTCATCATGCTTGGACGTACTGCTGGCCTGCAGGAATTCACTGCGGAGGTATTACCGGAAAACATTGCGATGCGCAGGATTTTCACCAAGTTCGGCTTCAAGGCAGTGCCACGAAAGGATCCTCAGATCATCAGCCTTTCGCTCAAGCTGGAACAGAGTGTCACGCACAATCCGGAAGATGAGCACACGCATGATCGCCATGTTTCGCAACGATAGCCCTACGCGATGCCAGTGGCTTCGAGGCACTGAACCGGATCCCCCAGATGTTTTTTCGCGCTGCTCGTACTAAAAATCATCATCGCGAGTTCAATTCGGAAAGGTCAACGATCACGTCGCGAGTCCAACGGCAGACGCGTGGCTAGATACTGCGGATCAGGCCGCCATCGACGCGGATCATCGTGCCGGTGACGTAAGACGCACGTTCACTCGCCAGAAACGCAACCATGTCAGCAAATTCCTGTGGGCGGCCATAGCGCCCGGCTGGGATCGTTGCAATCGATGTTTTCGCAACCGCATCCACACTACTGCCCGTGCGATCCGCCGCCGCCTTGTCGATCTGATCGACACGCTCGGTGTGGATGCGACCGGGCAGCGCCATGTTGACGGTGATACCCCGAGCTGCCACTTCCGTGGCCAAGGTCTTCGACCAGCCCGCAACCGCTGCACGAATACCATTGGAGAGCGCCAAGCGCGGGATGGGCTGCTCGATGCCTGTCGATCCGATGGTAATGATGCGTCCCCAGCCGCGTTGCTGCATGGCTGGCAGCAGGCGTTGCACGAGATGGAAGAGGTTGGCCGCCATAGTTTCGAACTGGCGCAGCCAGTCGTCGCGCGTGGCATCACCGGCCTCGCGCTGCGGTGGACCACCGGAGTCGCCGATCACAATGTCGACTCCGGATTTCGCCAGCAGATGATCGACAAGGGCATCCACCGAGGCGAGATCCCCGACATCGACACGCATAGGCATGACCCGCTGTTGCTGATCAGACGGCAAGGCAGCCGCCCAGGCTGCGATATCTTCCGTGCTGCGTGCCGCTGCAATGACGCTGGCACCCTCCTGCACCAGGGTCTGCGCCACGGCAGCGCCGAGGCCGCGACTGGCGCCTAGTACGA
The DNA here is from genome assembly GCF_044340795.1 of Tardiphaga sp. Lineage (GTDB taxonomy): Bacteria > Pseudomonadota > Alphaproteobacteria > Rhizobiales > Xanthobacteraceae > Tardiphaga. The sequence goes on along the minus strand of NZ_JBIISY010000007.1, from coordinate 49,446 downwards.
GCGCGGCTTTGCCACTCAGTCCGAGTTCCATCAACCGATCTCCTTCAAGCGGCGTGTCTGGCGTGAAATCAGCCGTTCGACATCAACAATGTCGGCTGCCGATAATGCGGCACCGGGTTTACGCAGCGCCGGGGAAGCGATCGCACCGCGCTTGGCCAAAATGTATTTTCTGATAGCAAGGCCGGGCCCCGGCTGCTGCTCATAACGTGCAAGCGGCAGATGGGCATCGAACAGGTCATGGGCGCGCTCGACATCGCCGGCCGTATGAGCGCGCCAGACATCGACCATCATCTCCGGATAGGCGAAGCCAGTCATTGCGCCATCGGCACCGCGAGTCAGTTCTTCCGGCAGAAACACCCCGCCGTTCCCCACTAGGATCGAAATCCGGCGCACCGTGCCCTTGTCGCTGGCGGCCCGGATCGCTGTGAGCTTGGCGAGGCCCGGCCAATCCTCATGCTTGAGCATGACCACGTTCGGCAAACGCCCGACGATTTTTGATATCACAGCAGGCGTGATCTGAACGCCCGTGGACAGTGGAAAGTCCTGCAGCACCAGCGGCGTCGCAGCACCGACCGCTTCGGCCACCATGTCGTAATAGGACACAATCTGATCGTCCGTTCGCAGTGTGCCAGGGGGCGCCACCATCACGCCGGCGGCGCCATCGTCCATCACCGCCCTGGTCAATTCGTCCATGGCGGCAAGGCCCGGTCCCGAGACCCCAACAACGATCGGCACACGTCCGGCCGTCCGCGCAAGCACCCGGCGCACGAGAATTCGGGATTCATCGGTCGTCAGCTTGGGCGCCTCGCCCATCATGCCGAGCAGCGTCAGGCCGGTCGCGCCTTTCTCGAGATAGAACTCGACCATGCGATCGGCACTGTCGAGATCGAGCCCACCGTTTTCAGTGAAAGGCGTGACGGCGATCACATAGACGCCGCGTGCAGTCTCATTCAATAACGTCATCGAACATTCCTGATAGGTCTAGGCGGGCAACAGCTTGCCGGGATTCATCAATCCATGCGGATCGAGCAGTTGCTTCAGCGCCTGCATCAATTCGAGTTCGAGCGGCGCCTTGCAGACAGTCATTTCGTCAACCCGAAGCTGGCCAATGCCATGCTCGGCACTGATCGATCCGTGACGCCGGCAGGTCTCGTCGTGGACGATGCGCGTCAACATGGCCGACTGGGCGGCGAATTCGGCATCGGTCACGGCGAGCGGCCGCATTAGATTATAGTGTAGATTGCCGTCGCCGAGATGACCGAACACCATCGGTCGGATACCCGGCATTGCTGCGGCAACCGCCTGATCGGCAGTTGCGACGAACTCGGCGATCTCTGACACCGGCACGGAAATATCATGCTTGATCGCCCTGCCTTCGCGCACCAGCGCCTGCGAAACGCTTTCACGCAACCGCCAGATTTCACCGGCCTGAGCCTTGTCCTGAGCGATCACCGCATCGGCAACGAGAGCTTCGTCCATAGCGGCACTCAGCGCGCGCTCTAGTCGCGTCGACAACGCCGTTTCATCGTCGATATCGCTGAGTTCGATCAGCACACCCGCCGGCGGCATCTGCTCCAACGGAACCCGGACACTGTCGATCTGCCGCTGGATCATGGCCAGCGTCTCGCCGGTCATGAATTCAAACGCCGTCAGGCGATCACCGCAATGGGCCCGGATCACGCCCAGCAGCCGTAATGCCGAAGAGACATCGGCCACTGCCGCAAATGCCGTGGCGCGTGCCGTCGGTCGCGGAAACAGTTTCAGCACGGCGCCCGTAATGATTCCAAGCGTGCCCTCGGATCCGATAAAGAGATCGCGCAGCGCATAGCCGGTATTGTCCTTGCGCAGCGCCTTCATCCCGTTCCAGATCCGCCCATCCGGCAGAACCGCTTCGATGCCCAGTGTGAGCTCTCGCATCACGCCATAGCGCAAAACAGCCACACCGCCGGCATTGGCGGCGAGGTTTCCGCCGATGGTGCAACTACCTTCGGCACCGAGGCTGAGCGGAAAGAAGAAGCCGGCCTCCTCCGCCGCGCTTTGAACCGTGGCGAGTATGACGCCTGCATCGACCGCAATCGTCTGCCCGATCGGATCCAGCGCGCGAATTCTTCTCATCCGTTGCAACGACAGCACAACCGCCTGTCCCGAGGGGTCCGGTGTCGCGCCGCCGGACATACTGGTATTGCCGCCCTGTGGCACGACAGGCACCCGCGCAGCAGTGCAGGCCGCCATCACATTGGCAACCTCCTGCGTCGTTCCCGGGCGCACCACTGCGGCTGCCTCGCCGCGATACTTGCCCAGCCAGTCAGCGAGGAAAGGAGCCTGCTCGACAGGTTCGGTTAGAACATTCGCGGCACCTACGATATCCTTGAGCGTCTCGATAAGCTCCCTGACCGCGTTCACAATCACGTCCCTTTTGTCCATCGGTCCAATCGCGACGAACCCTAATGTCCAAACGGGGGACCGGATAATACCAAGTTATCCAACGCCTATAATCGGGTGTTATGGGCGCTATACCGAGGCCGCATCACGCCGGAACGAGCGACCGCGGGGCTTCGATGTGGGGCACGGCATCGACCAGCGCACGCGTATAATCCGTCTGAGGATCGGTGAACAACGCGTGGCTTGCGCCCTGCTCGACGATGGCGCCGTTACGCAACACGATGGTGCGCTGGCACATCATGCGAACGACGTTGAGATCGTGGCTGACAAACAGGAAGGCGAGATTGTCCTCGCGCCGCAGCCGGTCGAGCAGTTGCAGCACCACGGCCTGAACGGACACGTCGAGCGCCGCGGTCGGCTCATCCAGCACTAGCAGTTTCGGCCGGCAGGCAATGGCGCGCGCAATGCCGATACGGGCTTTTTGCCCGCCGGAAAGCTGGTGTGGAAAGCGCTGCAGCAGCTCGGCGGGCAGGCCGACGCGATATGCGCACTCGCCAACCCGCTGGCGCAGCTCGGCGCCATCGCGCATGCCGAGCAGCCGGATCAGCGGATGCGCGATGCAGTCGAACGCCGTATAACGCGGGTTGAGGCTGTCATTCGGATCCTGGAATACAATCTGAATCTCACGCCGCTGTGGCGCACGGTGGAAGTCGCGGGCCGCAACCCGGCTGATGGATTCGCCGTTGAAATTGATAATGCCCTCGCTCGGATCGAGTAGCCGGCAGATCATCCGCGACGTCGTGCTCTTTCCCGAGCCCGATTCCCCGACCAGCCCGACGCTCTCGCCGGGCTTGATGACCATCGAGAATTCGGCGACGCCGACGGTGCCGTCATCGAAGCGTTTGACGAGATTCAGCACCTCGAGCAGCGGCGGCGTTCCATGCGCGGGATCGCGCTGCGGAGGCGCAGGCACCGCGGGCGTCAAGAGATGCTCGTCGGCGGCGACGAGGTCCTCCACCCGCGACGTCGCTGTCGGCGATGCGGCGACCAGACGCTTCGTATAGGGATGTCGCGGTGCGTGAAACAATTCGCGCGCATCGGCCTGCTCGACCAGCTTGCCCTTTTCCATCACCACCACGCGGCGACAGTAACGCGCAGCGAGGCCGAGATCATGCGTGATCAGAATGATCGCCATGCCGCGCTCGGCGGCGATGCCGGCGAGAAGATCCATCACCACCTTTTGCGTGGTGACATCAAGGCCGGTGGTGGGTTCATCGGCAATCAGCAGCGCTGGATTGCTGGAGATCGCCATCGCGATCATTACGCGCTGACACATGCCTCCGGAGAGTTCGTGCGGATACGCACTCATCCGCTTTTCGGGATCTCGGATCTTGACCGCCTTGAGCAGTTCGCGCGCCTCGGCATGTGCCTCGCGAACAGAGATCTTGCGATGCGCGAGGATCGCATCGGCGACCTGCTGGCCGATGGCACGAATCGGATTGAGCGCGCCGCGCGGGTTCTGGAAGATCATCGCCATCGCCGACCCGTGCATCTCGCGCAGGCCTGCAGCGGTCAACCGGGTGATGTCGCGACCACGGAAGGTGACGCGCCCCTGCGAGATTCGACCGGATCTTTCCAGCAAGCGCGTAATGGCAAAGCCCGTCACCGACTTGCCGGAGCCGCTTTCGCCAACAATGCCGAGGGTCTCCCCCTCGGCGAGCGACAGCGAAATGCCGCGAACCGCCTCGACGGGCCCATGACGGGTAGAGAAGGTTACACCGAGATCTTCGATGTCTAGCAGCGGCTTATTCGTCACCATCACGTACGCTGTCTCGGATCGAGGATATCACGCAGCCCGTCGCCGAGCAGATTGAAGCAGAGCACAGCCAGCATCAGCGCCAAGCCGGGAAAGGCGACCAGCCACCATTTGCCGGTGGAGATGAAGCGCGCCCCTTCGGCGACCATGATGCCCCATTCCGGCGTCGGCGGTTTCACGCCCAGACCAATGAACGACAGACCCGCCGCGTTGATGATCGCCCAACCGAGATTCAGCGACATCTGCACCACCATGGCCGGCAGCACATTGGGGAGCAGGAAGCGCAAAACCACGGAGACATGGCTATCGCCGCACGCCCGCGCGGCCTCGACCCAGCCGACATTGCGCCGGACATTCACCTCGGCGCGTGCGAAGCGAATATAGAATGGCAAGTTGATGATCGCGGTGGCGATCACGATGTTCTCGACCCGGTTGCCGAGCGCAGCGACCATTGCCATGGCGAGAACGAATAGCGGGAAGGCCATCAGCACATCGACGAAGCGTCCAACGTAGCGATCGAGCCGCCCGCCGATATAGCCGCATAGCGCGCCGATCACGGCACCGATTGCGAAGGAAATGCCGACAGCCGAGACGGCAATCGCAAGATCGAGCTGCGCAGCAACGATGATCCGGCTGAACACGTCGCGCCCGAGCTGATCCGTGCCGGCCCAGTGGGCAGCACTCGGTGGCATCAAGGCGTTCTGGACATTCGATGCAATGGGATCATAGGGCACGATCCATGGCCCGAATATGCCGAGAAAGATCAGCACCGCCGCGCCGAAAGCGGCCAGGCCGGTGACTGGGTTGCCACGCAGGATGAAGGCGGCGTGCTGCAGAGTGGCGCTGCTCATCCGATAGAGATCCTGGGGTCAGCAATGCCGTAGAGCATGTCCACGACCAGATTGACGATGACGAAGACCGAAGCCATCAGCAGCACAAACCCCTGCACCGGCGCATAATCAGACGACAACAACGCATCGAGCGCGTAAGACGCGACGCCGGGCCAGGAGAAGACCTTTTCAACCAGCACATTGGCGCCGAGCATGGTCGAGAAGACGATTCCAGCGATGGTGATGACGGGCAGGATGGCATTGCGCAGCGCATAAGTGACGATGATGCGCCACCACGACAGGCCGACCGAACGCGCCGTGCGGACGAAATCGCTGCCGAGCGAGGCCAGCATCGAGGCACGCGTGATCCGTGCGAGCGGGGCAATGACGAACAGCGCCATGGTGCAGGCCGGCAGGATCAATTGCTTGAACGCCGCCCACCAGCCTTCCCAGTCGCCGGCGGCAGCGAAGTCAATCAGCAGGAATCCGGTGTGGGCCGGCGGCAATGTGGTGAAGATATCAACGCGCCCTGTGGGGTCAGGCGAAACACCGAGAAGATAGTAGAAGATATAGATCAACAGCAGCCCCGACACGAAGGTCGGCACACAGACACCCATTGCGCAGAACAGCCGCACGCCATGATCGATCAACGATCCCGGTCGCAACGCCGCAATGACACCGAGCGGAACCGCGAAGATAAGCGCGAGAACAAGGGCCGAGAAAGTCAGTTCGAGCGAGGCCGGCAGGCGCTCACGCAGGTCCTTGGTGACCGCCTGCCCTGTCATGAGCGAACGACCGAGATTGCCGCGACCGACATCGTAAAGATACAGCGCGAGCTGAGTCGGCACCGGCTTATCGAGTCCCATCTGCTTGCGGATGGTCTCGATTTCCTCCTTGCCCGAATTGGGGCCGGACGCGAAAAACACCGCGGGGTCTCCCGGCAGCACCCGCATTAGCAGGAAAGTCAGAACAAGCACGCCAAACAGCGCGGGCAGCGACGAAGCAAGACGGATGATCGCGCGCCTTGCGGTCGAGACCAGCAGCAACATGTCAGAGCCTCACGGTCGCAAAGATTGCCATGACATTCATAACCACAGCGCTTTTGTCAGGAATGCGAGGTACCGCGAAGCGGCACCTCGCAGCGCAGATGGGTGAGGACACACTCATTTCCGGCTGAGGTCCCGATAATCGACCTGACGATGGAATTGATAGGTGTAGCCCGTAATGTTCGACGCCATCACCGCGTCCTGGCTCGGCTGCCATAGCGGAATCTGCGGCATCAGGTCAAAATTCATGGCGTTGAGTTTCTTGCCATCTTCCTCATACTTCGCCTTATCGGCCTCGAAACGCGCCTTCTGCGCCAGAGCAGTCAGGTCCGGATTGTCGATCGACGAGTAGTTCCAGCGCTGATTGCCGGTGTAGAAGTTACGATAGAAGTAGTCGGTGGATGGCAGCCAGGCGACAATGCCCTCGGTAAAGAAAGGCACTTTCTTCTCGGTAACCTGCGTCGACATCTGCGCGTCCGGCAGCTTCTGAATATCGACCTTGATGCCGATCTTGGCCAACGACTCCTTCAGCAGCGCAGCCATCGGCTCCGCTGTCGCCGACTGGCCGACATTGAAGCTGAAAGTCGTCGAAAACCCGTCCGGATAGCCCGCCGCTTTCAGATAGGCCTTCGCCTTTTCGAGATCGAGTTTGATCGGCTGCGAAATCGGGAATGCGCCGCTCGGCGGCTTGGCATCGGCCCATGTTGCGCCGGCCAGCAGGAGACCGCGACCGAACAACGACGCCTTGAACATATCGTCATAGGGCAGCGCATAGGCAATCGCACGTCGGACATCCGGCCTATCGAAAGGCGGCATCTGATTGTTCATCGAAATGAACGTGATCGCGTTGTATTGCGGCGTCGAGATCACCTGTAGCTTGCCTTTGGCCTCGAGCGCCTGCGCATCGCTGGCCTGCAGATCGATGACGATGTCGGCATCGCCCTTCTCCACCAGACTGGCGCGGGTGGCGGGCTCCGGCACCGACTGTACGATCAGACGCTTGAAGAAAGCCTGCTTGCTGTCAGGACCGCGATTCCAGGCGTCGTTGCGCTTCAGGATGACCTGCTCGCCCGGCTTGAACTGCTCGATCACATAGGCGCCGCTGCCAGCGGTATTTTCCTTCAGCCATTTTTCTGCCCATGGATCATCCTCAGTGGCATGAGCCTTGGCGAGCTTTGAGTTGATGATGATCGGATAGACAGTGGCGAGATTTGGCAACGCCAGCTTGTCGGGCTGCGGCAGCGTGACTTCGATGGTGAGCGGATCGATGACCTTGAACTGCCCCGCATCGGTCATCGAGCCAGTCAGGAACTGCGCCTTTCCGAGAACCTTGGCCGTAACCACGCGATCCAGCGACCACTTGACGTCTTCGGCGGTAACAGGCGTGCCGTCGTGAAACTTGGCGTCCTTACGCAGCTTGAAGGTGATCTTCAAACCGTCCGGGCTGACATCGAAGGATTCCGCGAGCTCGCCGCGGATGCTGTCGAGGTCGAACACCCACTTGCCATTCATCTGTTTGCGACCGAACGACACCAGGCGATCGTAAGTCGACAGACTGACCGCGAAAGCCTCACGGGTCGAACCGGGAATGTTGGGATCGAGCGTGTTGACAGCAGCGCCCGTCAAATAACGCAACGTCTCGGCGCGAGTCTGCGCATGAGCGGAAGGAGCACTAACTGTGATTGCCAGGCCCAAACACGCGGCTGCGATCCAAACACGCTTCGAATGCACAATGCTCATCAACAATGTCCCCGTTAGTTACATTTGGCACCAACTGCAGTCTTTGAAGACGAAGCAATAGACATGCCAACATGGCGGTGCTGCTTGGGAAAGATGCCGCACGCCATGCGCGGCATCCATGCGGCTCCTACGTGCCGCTCTCTGCGTTCTCGCCGGCGTGCCATACAACTGCTTGCGGAACGTCGTAGGCGCTGAAAGATGCCCAGTGCTTGTCGATGTCGGCGCGAAACAAGCCGCGCGTCAGACCGTTCACCAGCTTCGGCACCGCCGTCGTCATGGCATTGATCGACGACCCCGACGGTCCGAAACTCATGGTAGACGCGATCGCGAAAAGATGGATATCGCCAATCCAGGGCGTATGACCGTCCACGCGCTCGCACAGCGCGTGATCATCGGCGAGATACGGGAATTGCGCGAGCCGCTCGCTCTGTTCATTCGCCGGCGGCCGGTAGCGATCGGCCCAGCGCGCAATATTATCGGCGCAGCGCGTCAGTTCCGGGCGCTTTGTGAAGTCCATCTCGATACCGGTACCACAAATGACGAGGTCGGCAATCATCTCACCTCGCGACGTCCGCAGCACGACACCATCCGCTGTCTCGCTCGCAGAATTGACCTGAACGCCCTCCTGCAGGTCAAAGGCAGCGTGACGCGCACAACGGTCATAGGTGGGCTGCGGAAATGCCTCGCGCATTTCGAGGATGGCGCGCATGAAACGCCATCGCCATGCATCATCGAGGTCGGAGAAATGGCGCAGGAAGCCACGGAATGTCAGCCAGCGATAGGGCTGGACCAGTTGTATTGCCGTGCGACGGCAAAGCAGGTGAACTGCGGCAGCACCGTGCTCGAGCGCGGCCGCGGCATTGTCGAACGCAGACGCACCGGCGCCGATCACAGCAACGCGACGACCACGCAGGCTTGCAAAATCGACAGGTGCGGCAGAATGCACGCAACGCTCAGCTGATAGATGACGCAGCGGCGCCGGAATACTCCAGTCACCCATCCCCTCCTGCCCGGTGGCGAGGACCAGTTTGCGCGTATAAATGCGCTCCTCGCCCCCAGACGTGCGCATCGTAACCGCTAGCAAACCGTGATCGACCGACGCAATATCGGTCACCTCGCAACCATTGCGCACTGGAAGATCAAGCACGCGGCGATACCAAAGCAGATAGTCTGCCCAATTCTCGCGCGAGATCAGATTGAGATCGCGCCAACTGTCGGCACCGTATTTTGCCTCATGCCATGACTGATAGGTCAGCGACGGAATATCCAGATCCGGACCCGTGTAATCCTTCGGGCTGCGAAGCGTGGGCATGCGCGCATAGGTGAGCCAAGGGCCTTCGAGCCCCTCCTCTGCCTTGTCGACGACGAGCACGTTCTTCACCTGAGAACGCGCGAGCGCGAAAGCGATGGCAAGTCCGGATTGTCCGCCGCCGACGATCAGGACATCCAGCGCAGGCCTGCCGTCCGGCCCGACAACCGGCGTCAACCATGGCATCGATGGATGAGCCGTTTTGGCAAGATCGGCCTGGACGAGTACAGCGTGAGCAGCGAGCGCATCCATCACGCGCCGCCCTTTCTGAATCGATATTGCGCGCCGCGACACCCAAGGGAAGCACCTGCACATCGGCAGTGGTCACCACCGCGCCTGACGAAACCAATTCCGCTCACGCTCTCTCCGCTTCATTCAGTCCGGCACGAGAAGAGTAGCAAGGCGATATCAGAACGAAATATACTATTTCGTCCAACACCCATAATCGGCTGTTATGGACGCCAGTGACCGACCAGGCGACCATCACCGCTTCTCTTGCACCGGAACATGCGCATGCGCCTAAACTTGCGGCAGATTGAAGTATTTCGCGCCATCATGGTGACCGGATCGATTAGTGGAGCGGCACGACTGCTCTCGGTGTCGCAACCCGCCATCAGTCGCTTGCTCGCTTACACGGAAGATGGATTGAAACTTCAGTTGTTCGAACGGGTGCGCGGCCGCGTTCAGCCGACACCGGAAGCACGACGGCTCTTCGCCGAGGTCGACGAGGTACATCGCGGCGTCCTGCGCATCAATGATCTTGCCGATGAATTGCGTGCCCGTGGCACCGGCTCGGTGCGGGTTGTTGCGAGCCCGAGCGCCGGTCATAGCATGGTGCCCGAAGCCGTCGCCAAACTGCGGCGACGTTTCCCTGATCTCAAGGTGGAATTCGAGAGCCTGACGCTGCTCGAAATCATCGGCCGGGTGGCCACTGCGCGCGCAGATTTGGGTATCTCGGTCCTGCCGGTGGACGAGCCAACAGTCGATGTTGAGGTCATTGCCGAGGGGTCGCTGAACGTCGTCATGCCGGTGAACCATCCGCTCGCAAAGCAGCGCAGCGTCCGCGCGCGTGAACTCGCGCCCTATCCGTTGATCGGCTTCGCTGACCAGACCCCCTATGGTCACATCGTCGCCAGCGCGCTGGCAAGAAGCGCCGAGCCGATCCGCATTACCACGAGCGTGCGCTTTACGCCCGACGCCTGCGCCATGGTGCGCTCCGGTGCAGGCATTGCTGTAGTCGACGAGTTCGTGCTGCGCGGCCACGCTTGGCCCGACCTCGTGTCTCGGCCGCTTGCGCCGCGTACAGCCATGAAGGCCTATCTGCTCACACCGCGTTTCGAGCCGCTGTCGCGCAATGCCGCCGCACTCGCGCAGATCCTGCGCGGCAAGGCGGCACCAGCGCGCGAGCGGAAGCCCTCGGCGCCTTGATCAAGCAGCGAGCCAGCCACCATCGACCGGCAACACCACGCCGGTCACGAAAGACGATCCGTCACCGGCCAGATAAAGCGCGGCCTGGGCCACTTCTTCGGCCTGACCGAAACGCTTCATGGCGTGGCGCAATCGCGAGGCCTCACGCACCGGCTCCGGGTCTGCATGGCGGGCAAAACTGCGGCGAAGCATCGGTGTATCGATCGCACCCGGTGCGATCGCGTTGACACGAATGCCATCGGGCGCGAAGTCCACCGCCATGGTGCGCGTGAGGCTGACGATGGCGCCCTTCGCCGCGATATAGGCGGTGTTGCCCCTGCCGCCAGCGACCGCGAGCTGCGAAGCAAGCGTGATGATTGCGCCCTTGCCCTGGCGCTGCATCACCGGCACCGCCGCCCGCGCCCAAAGCCAGGTGCCGCCGACATTGGCGCGAAACACAGCATCCCAATCGGCCGGATCCGTGGTGATCACAGTGCCGCCGCACGAAAAGCCGGCCGCGGTCATCAACGTATCAACACGTTTATGGCCAGCGACCACAGCATCGACAGTCGCAGTGGCGAATTCGGGATCGCCGACATCACCGACATAGACCTTGCCGTCACCTCCCGCCGCACGCAGCGTTGCCAGCGCTTCTTCGGCACCAGCCGCATCGCGGTCGATGACGGCAACATATGCACCCTCGCGCGCAAAAAGCTGCGCGCTGGCCCGGCCAATGCCTGATCCGGCCCCTGTGATGATCGCAACCTGCCCAGCCAGTTTCATCTCATTCCACTCCGCCATATTCGCCGAGCCATCGGCTCAGATCATTAGCCGATGCCGCGCAGTCAAATTTCGCGCGCCAACCAAATTCCTGTTCGAGCCGCTGCACCGACAGCGGTGCCCGCTCCGGCCCATAGACCGTCACCGTCGGCGTCTCGCCCGGCTCAACGAGCCTGCAAGCGAATCCGGGGTTCAACGCCGCAAATGTCTCCCCCCAAGCTTCCGCCGTATAATTGATGCCGGTGGAGATATTGTAGAGCCCATGACGCGGCCGCTCTGCCTCAAGCAGCAATTGCACGGCAGCCGCCACGTCGGGCGCATAGACCCAATCCTTCTCGCCGGGATCGCTCAGCAGCGCCGGACGCCTCTGGGCGCAGCAAGCCATGATCAGGGCTTGCGGCGACGGCGTGTCGCGCACACCGCCCGCGCGCTCCCACGGGCCGAAAACGCCGGACAAGCGCACGCTGATAATGTCCATCTGCCAGAGATCGGCGAGCCGTGCCGCGACACGCTCGGACGCGAATTTGGTGATGGGATACAGCGCGACCGGATCGCAGGGCGTATCCTCGTCCAGCACGGCAAAGCGCTGACCGCTGGCGCCATAGGCCGCAGCGGACGACAGATTGATGATACGCCGCACGCCGGCATTCCGAGCTGCTTCCAGAACCGGCACCTGCGCTGCCAGATTGACTTGCAGGATACTGCCGGGATCAGCGGCATCACGCGCCGGCCCCGCAGTGATCGCCGCGCCGAGCACCACCGCATCGACCTGAGTGCCGATCACCGCGGTCACAGCGGCATGATCGGTGACATCTCCCTGAACGACATGCAGCCGCTCGCGGTGCACAGCGAAGGCGCGGACCGCTGCGGCTGGCGGCGGCGCACGATCGAACAGTGTCACCCGATGCCCACCTGCGAGCAGGTTCTCCGCAATATTCAGGCCGACGAAGCCCGTCCCACCGAAGATCAGAACGTGCATGTGAACAGCCTCGTGCAATCAGCATCACGCAAACGCATCAACCACTTCCTCGATTCCAGCTGGATGCGGTCAGAGCAGCTTTGCACCGAAATTCAATTCCGGATTCATCTCGGCAACCAGCCGCCCCGTCGGCTTCGCCGCCTCGCCACCACTCCGCGCCAGAAAGCGCCCTGATCCCGGCGTTGCAGAAAGTTTGCCGTCCTCCAGGATGACACGGCCACGCGACAGCACGGTCACCGGCCATCCCTGCAGTTCGCGCCCGGCAAAAGGCGTGTAACCGGTGAGATCGTGCATCATGGCATCGCTGACCGTGACACGGCGCTGCGGATCCCAGATTGCAATATCGGCATCGGCACCGATGGCAACCGAGCCCTTGCGCGGATGGAGATTGTAAATTTTTGCGGGCGCGGTGGCCGTGATCTCGACGAATTTCTCCAGCCCGAGCTTGCCCTTCGACACCATCGCGTCGAACAGCAACGGTAGCCGCAATTCGAGGCCCGGCAGCCCGTTCGCGATCTGCTTGAAGTTCGGACTAGGTCCGGCGCGCAGCTTGCCCGTCTCGTCGAAACGATACGGCGCGTGATCGGACGAGACGGTCTGCAGATCGCCGAGCATTAGGGCCTGCCACAGCGCTTCCTGATCGGCGACGCCGCGCTGCGGCGGGCTGCACATCCATTTGGCGCCCTCGATCCCGGGCTTGTCGAGATCCTGCGCCGTCATGAACAGATATTGCGGGCAGGTTTCGGCGAACACCTTGAGTCCTTCGCCGCGCGCCTGCCTGATCACCTTCGCGCCTTCTGCGGTGGAGACGTGAAAGATCATGATGGGCTGATCGACCAGCGCGGCCATGCCGATCAGGCGATTGAATGCCTCAGCTTCGGAAATACGGGCATGGCTGACGGCATGATATTTCGGATCGGTATAGCCACGGGCGAGCAACCGCTTCACCATCCACGAAATGATGCCATGATTTTCCGCGTGCGCACAGAGCATCGCTCCGCCATCACGTGCGGCGATCAGGATATCGAGCAACTGCTCGTCATCCATCCTCAGCCGGTCATACGTCATGAAGATCTTGATCGAGCCATGACCCTGCTTGATCATCGTCGGTAGATCGCGCTCCAGCGTCTCCTTGGTCGGATCGGCGATGATCATGTGGAACGCGTAATCGATCACCGCGCCCTTGCGCGCCAGCGCATGATAATCCTCCAGCACCTGCGGCAAGGACATGCCGACATGCTGGGCCGCAAAGGAAATCACCGAGGTCGTACCGCCAAATGCCGCCGACGTCGTCGCGCTCTCGAACGTATCGGCATTCACGATACCGGCGGCGGAGAGCTGCTCGATATGGCAATGGGTATCGACGCCTCCCGGCAGCACGAATTTTCCGCGTGCGTCGATCTCGCGCTTCGCACCGGACAGGCCGCGCCCGATGGCCGTGATTGTTTCACCGGAAATGCCGACATCGGCTTCGAATACATCAGAGCCTGTAGCAACACGTCCGCCGCGAATGATGAGGTCGAAGGCGGCTTCGGTCATAGCAGTCTCCGTGACAGTCGATACTGGGCACGCACAGACACGCATCTGTCGCGCGCCTGTGCGCAGGTGCGTGACATCACCATCATCACCTACGGCATAATTTTTGCTTCTTTTTTGCATCCGTCAATACAGGACGCGCTTTAATGTCTCGACCATGCATTCTGGTGATCAATCCGAACTCCAACGTCATCGTGACAGCGGGACTTGCTGAAGCACTGAAGCCGTTGAATTTCTCAGCAGGCCCGGAGATTATTTGCGAGACTCTCGCAGAGGGTCCGTTCGGTGTGGAAAGCCAGGCCGATGTCGAGAGCGTCGCCATGCCCCTGCAACAACTCGTTGCGCGTGACACCGTCTCTGCCGCTTTCGTCATCGCCTGCTACAGCGATCCCGGACTTCATGCATGCCGCGAGGCGACGGCGCGCCCGGTGTTCGGTATAGCAGAATGCGGCGTGCTCACCGCGCTCACACGCGCCGATCGTTTTGGCGTCATTGCCGTCGCGCAGCGCTCGATCCCTCGTCATATGCGCTATCTCAGGCAGATGGGATTGATGGATCGCTTCGCGGGCGAACGCCCGCTCAATATGACGGTCGCCGAGACTGCATCAGGAGACGGCACACTGCTCAAGATGATCGCAGTGGGACGCGCGCTGAAGGAAGAAGACGGTGCCGGCGCGATCGTGATGGGCTGCGCCGGCATGGCCCGCCATCGCAAGCCGCTGGAAGATGCGTTGGGCGTTCCCGTCATTGACCCGACTCAGGCGGCCGTCGCGATGGCTTTGGGTGCCGTGCAGTTTGCAGCGGGTTGATCACGCATCGGCGGAGCGATGCCCTGCCGATGATGGCGATGCCCGATACTCCCTGAGCTACGCTTCTGGCGGCAGAACCACACCGGTCTGGCTCGTGATGAGACCGTAATGCTCGATGCGCCGGTGGCGAGCGAAGTCGAAGATCGTCTTCTTTCCAAACACAGTGTCATCGAGATCGCAAGGATGCACCAGCAATTCATCGCCTTCGGTCATGGCCTCGACGACCACTTCGCCATCCGGATTGACGATCAGGCTGCCGCCGATGAGCGGAAAGCCGTCTTCGTCACCGGCCTTTGCCACCGAGACCACCCAGCAGGAATTTTGATATGCACCGGCCTGCACCGCAAGACGATTGTGGAACAGCCGCTTCTCCGGCCCCTCGCTGCTCTTTTGTGAATTGAACGACGGCGTATTGTAGCCGATCAGCACCATCTCGACGCCCTGGAGAGCCATCACGCGATAGGTCTCCGGCCAACGCCGGTCGTTGCAGACCGCCATGCCGAAGATACCATCAAGCGTGCGCCAGACCGGAAAGCCGAGATCACCTGGCTCGAAGTAGCGCTTTTCCAGATGCTGGAAATCGCGTTCCGGATCGAATTCGGAATGTCCAGGCAGATGAATCTTGCGATATTTGCCGACGATCTTGCCCGAGCGATCCGTGAGAATGGTGGTGTTGAAGTGATGGCCGTCGGGCGTCAGTTCGGCGTAACCGAAATTCATCGCCATCTGATACTCGGCGGCGCGCGCAAATAGCGGCTGGACAGCGTCATTGGGCATCTCGCGCTCGAACCAGAGATCGACCTCGGCCTGATCCTCGACATACCAGCGTGGAAAGAACGTGGTCAGCGCCAGCTCGGGATAGACGATGAGGTCGGCGCCCCTAGCTTTTGCCTCGTCCATCAGCGCAAGCATGCGCTTCACCACTTGCTCGCGCCCTTCGGCGCGCTGGATCGGACCCAACTGGGCGGCGGCGACATTGATCACGCGCATCGCGCTTTTTCTCCGTGATGAATTTCAAGGTTATCGTGACGCGCCGCGTCAGCACATTGCTATCCGCGTTCGTTCTGCCATGCCTCAAGACTTGGCACGTTCAGCTCAAAGCGATCACCCATCCGCGCATACATGTTGCCCGCAATGCGGCCGACCGGCAAATACGCATCGTAGTCCGTTCGCAGCGTTCCGGCATCGACCACCCCGTCGCGCGTATGCAGACCGAGAATTTCGCCAACCAGCAGATCCCGCTCCGCGCCGAAATTCATCATCGTCACCTGACGGCATTCGAGTGCCACGGGTGCATCGGCGAGGTAGGGGACAGGCCCATGGATGCCGTCTGCCAATGCAAGCTTCAATGCATTGGGCTCGCTAATATTGGCTGGGAATTTGATCGCGCAGCGCGTCATGGCAGTCGCGAAAGCTTCATCGACCATATGGACGACGAAATGCCCGGTCGCCCGCACATTGCGTGTCGTATCCTTCAGAGAACCATCGGGCCAGGCTTGCAGTCCGACCACGACAAGCGGAGGGGCCTCGGAGAACACGTTGAAGAACGAAAACGGCGCGGCATTGACGAGCCCTTCTGCAGAGATTGTGGTGATCAATGCGATCGGGCGCGGCACCACCAGACCTGTCAGCAACTTGTAACGCTGCGGCCCGGTACAGGTCGCAAAGTCGAAGCTCAATGTCATTTCGTCTTCCCGAGAAACACGATCCATTTGGAAGACACAGCAGAACGGCGTCAATGCGCTTTAACAGGCAATCACTGCCTCGATTCCAGCCTCGACGCACCAATTCGGTCAGTGTGCATGGCACCTGAATTGGCCATCCGGTCCCAATTCAGTGATAGATGCGCCCATCACGTCCACTCGGCGTCCTGCAGAAGCCGCCAGTTGATCTTGTTGCTCTCGGAACGTGGCAGGCTGTCGACGAATTCGATGGCGCGCGGAGCCTTGTAGCTCGCCATCTGCTGCCGGCCCCATGCCACGATATCGTCGGACACGACCGAACCTTTCGCGCTCTCATGCAAGGCCACCAGGGCTTTCACGGTTTCACCGCGATAGCCGTCCGGAGCGGAAATGACGCAGCATTCCCTGATGGCCGGATGGCCATACATGGTGGCCTCGACTTCGGCCGGCCACACTTTGAAGCCTGACACATTGATCATGCGTTTGAGCCGATCGACGGCAAAGAAATAGCCATCGGCGTCGCGATAGCCGAGATCGCCTGTGCGCAGGAAACGCCGACCGTCGATCGTAATGAACGTGGTCGCGTCAGCTTCCGGTCTGTTCCAGTAGCGACGCAGCACTTGTGGACCACAGACAACGATCTCTCCCGTCTCGCCCGCACCGAGTTCTTCGCATGTATCCGGATCGATCACCCGCGCATCGGTTTCATGCACGGCGATGCCGAGACATTGTCGTTTCGGCGCGGCAATCGGATTGATGTGCGTCGGCGACATGGTTTCGGTCATGCCGTAGCCCTCGATAAATTCGAGGTCGAAACGCGATTTCAGTCGTTCGGCGACGGCGACCGGCATCGCCGCCCCACCACCGGTGATCACCTTCAGCCGTCGGAAACAATCATCGCGAAAATTCGGACTCGACAGCACGTCCACGATCATGGTCGGCGCCGCGTTCCAGAACGTGACGCCGTAGCGCGCGAACAATGGCGGGATGATCTCCTTGTCCCATCGCGCGGTCAAAACCAGCGTGGCCCCCGCGACGATGGCCGAGTTCATGGAGCCCTGCATGCCGGCGACATGGAACAGCGGCATGAACGCTGTCATCACATCGTCATTGCCCATGCCATACCAGCGCGCCTGCAACACGGCCGTGAACAAAACGCTGCGATGCGTGTGCATGCAGGCTTTGGGCTTCCCCGTCGTGCCGGACGTATAGGGAAAGAGGCAGAGATCGTCGGGACCTGCGGCCATCGGCGCCGGTCGCTCGCCTGCGGCCATCGCATCCATCCAATCGTGCCACCCAAGCGAGTCCGGCACGGCGGACTCCTGCGTCACGCAGGCCGGTAGCGCATAGGTTGCCTGATCCGGCACATAGTCGCGATAGCGCGCGGCGATCACGGCGTCGAGATCGCCTGTGAGAAGCGGTGCAAAGACATCGACGAGTTCGCTGCCGGCGATAGCCACCCTGGCGCCGCTATCGGCCGCCATATAGCTGATCTCCGCAGCCTTGTTCATCGGATTGATCGGCACGACGATGGCGTCGGCGCGCATCACCGCATGATAGGCGATCACATATTGCGGCGAGTTCTGTAGCGCGACCAGAACACGGTCGCCGCGCCGCACCCCACATCTGTTCTGCAGATAGCCTGCCAGCACATCCACCTGCCGCAGCAGTTCCGCATAACTCAACACGCCATCGTAGAATACCGTTGCGGGATGATCGGGACGATCCTGAGCGGCGCGCGCCAGCGCGTCATATAGACCCCCCTCCGGCACCGGCAATTCGCGAGGTTCTCCCGAAGGCCAGAACGGCGATGCGTCAGTCATGGCAGCCCTCCGTCGGTTTGGTCAGTGATGCCGGTGCTTGTATTCCTGATCGGCAAGATCGAGGCCGTGATCGAGGGCAGCCAGAAGCCGCTCGGCGTCCTGCTCGCTGATGATCAGCGGCGGTGCAAGAAACAGCGAGGTCTGCTCGCCTGATGTGCCGATGACCGCGCCAGCATCCATGGCCAATGTGGCGACACGCGACGCGATCGGATTTTCCATGGTATCGCCCGCCCAGTTGCGCCAGTCCGGCCCGTGCAATTCGACCGTCCAGTGCAGCCCCTGCCCAGCGACGCGGCTGACGCTCGGATGATTGCGCGCGATCTCGATCAGGCGCTTCTTGAAGAAGGTTTCCATGGTGCGCACCCGCGCAAGGATGTCCTCCTCGGTCACCACTTTCAGATAGGCGCTGACGGCAGCCATGCTGATGGGATGGCCGCGCAGCGTGCCGTAATTCTGCCAGCTCGATCCCTTCAGCAGCTCGACAATCCGCTTCGACACAACCACCGCCGCCACTGCCGCAGCGCCGCCGCCGAGCGACTTGCCGAGGGTTACGATATCCGGTCGGCTTTCTGCGCCCTGAAACGCGAACCAGCGGCCGGCACGGCCGGCACCGGTGACGACCTCGTCGGCGATCCAGATCGAGTCCGCCGCGACCGCATGGCGCGCGACTTCGTCCTGATAGGCGCCGTCGTAGTAATTGCCGCCCTGGGTGTAATCGATAATGGTGGCGGCCGTGCCGCTCAGCGTCTCCGTCGCATCGGCGAGACGCGCGGCGACCAGGCGATTGTCCGGCAGCGAGCCGTAGATCGCTCCATCAGGCGCCGGAAGAATCTTCACCGGTGCCATCGGCGCCGGCAGGCGCGAGCCGCCGGCCTGCACTGCGAGGCCGCCATGCCAATGCGGCTGCACGGTCATGCTGCGCGACAGGCCGACAATGCCGTGATAGGCGCGCTCACGCGTCGCCAGCGCGGATTTTTGCGAGAGCGCCTGGCACAGCGACAGCGCCATGTCATTGGCCTCGCTACCCGAGATACAGAAGCGGACGCCGCCGACCCAGTCCTCGCCGGCAAAGGCGGTGTCCATGAGATCGTCGGCCGCCTGTTCGCGGCCGATCCATGTCCAGCCTTCGTTGACCACCGGCGTATCGGCCGCATTACGGATGGCTTCCACCATGCGGGGATGGCGATGACCGAGACCGCCGCCAGTGTTGCTACCATCGATCAGCTTGCGACCGTCTTTCAGATGAAAGTACACGCCCTCACCACCGACCACGGTAAGCGGGGCACTGTCGCCGGCATTGAGCCCGGTGCGTAGCAGTCTGCTCATTGTTCTCTCCTCAGACTGCCGGACCAAAACCGCCGCCACCGCACATCTCGACGGTGACGACATCGTCCTTCTGCAGGACCAGATTGAGCTTGCCGTCGAGCTCGGTGGTGACACCATTGCGCAGCAGCGTCAGGCGGCCGCCCTCGCCGGGCTCTCCGCCGCTGAGGCCGAAGGGCGGAATGAGCTTGCGCTCGACGCAGCTCGTCAGATGCATGCTCGGCGCAAGCACCCGATAGCTCCGCACGACACCGTCGCCGCCATGATATTTGCCGCCGCCGCCGGAACCCCAGCGGATCGCCTGCTTTTCGACACGGATGTTGTAACTGGCCTCGATCACTTCGGCGGGCGTGTTCGAGGTATTGGTGAGATGCACGCGGGTCGCCGAGCAGCCATTGCGGTCGTGCCGCGCCCCTTCGCCGCCGGCATGGACCTCGTAGAGCATGTTCCACGATCCATCGGCGCGCGGCTCGGAGAAGGACAGCATGCCCGATGTAGTCGCACCGCCGGCGGACAATCGCTCGGGAATCACGTGCTTCATGGCAAGGAAGATTGCATCGACGATGCGCAACGAAGTCTCGTGGTTACCTGCCGCGACCGGCGCCGTCAGGCCCGGTTCGAAGATCGAGCCTTCGCGGGTGATGATGGTAAGCGGACGCAACGCGCCGCCATTCTGCTGCATGTCACGGCCACTCATGATGCGCGCCGAATAGGCCACCGCAGAGCGGGCGATAAAGGATGTCGTGTTGCAAAAATTCGAGACGCGATCACAACTGCCGGACAGATCGAACGTCGCCTCGTCGCCCTTGATGACGATTTTGACATGAACACGCGCGGGCTCGTCACTGGGGCCACCGTCATCGAGGAAGTCTTCGCCCTCATAGGTGCCATCCGGAAGCGCGAGGATCGCTTCGCGCATTTCCGCTTCGGAAAGATCGTGCAGCCGCGACAGGGTGGCGACAAACATGTCCTTGCCGTGCCGCGCGCACAGTTCGACGATGCGCCTCTCACCGGCCAGCGTGCAGGCGATCTGGCCGAGCAGGTCGCCTTCGCAAGATTCGGGATCGCGGACATTCAATTTAAGGAACTGGACCACGGCGTCGCTCACACCATCGGCGGTCGCCACACGAATCGGCGGAATACGCAGCGCTTCCTGGAAAGTATCGATAGCCTTGGCGAGATAGCTGCCAGGCCACGTGCCGCCGATATCCGGCCAATGCGCAAGGCTCACCGCGAAGGCCACGATGTCACCCTCGAAGAACACCGGACGCACCACCTTGACGTCATTGAGGTGATTGCCACCGAGCGCGCCGAGGTTGTAGATCAGCACGTCACCCTGCTTCAGCGTCGCAGCCGGGACGACCTTCAGTACCTCGCGAACCGTATAGGCCATGGCGCCGAGATGGACCGGGATGTCGCGCCCCTGTCCCACCAGTTCGCCTTGAGCATCGGTGATGGCGGATGACAGGTCGCCGGCCTCGCGCAGCAAAGGCGAGCGCGCCGAGCGCGTCATCACGAGACTCATCTCCTCGGCCGCGGCCGAGAGGCCATGGCGGATCACTTCGACGGCAAACGGATCCAGGGTCATGACGCCACCTTCGCAAGATAGAGGTTGCCGGCTGCGTCGGGCGCCGCCTGCCAGCCCGGCGGCACGACCACCGTGGACCATGCATCCTCGATGATGGCCGGGCCCTTGATGGCGTCCGTCATGGTACTGCGGTCGATGATATCGGTCATCACATCGAGCGCGCCGTCGAACGAACATGTTCGCGCGACGGGGACGGTCGCCTTCGCTACCGTGCCGGGACGGCCGACCGTTGTGGTCGAGGGCTGGCGCGCCTGCACACGGACGGCTTCGATGACGCAGCTTTCCTCGGTCGCATAGCCATAGAGCTCGCGGTGTTTGACGAGGAAGGCCTTGCGCAGATAAGCGGGATCGAGCGGGCGCGCGAACGGCACCGGGATCGCATCGGCCTGCGCGGCGTAGCGCATCAGGGCGACGAGATCGATCTGGATGGTGTCGCGTACAATGCCATTGGCGAGCAGCGGCTCCAACGCCTGCTCGACCATGCCGTCGATGCGTTCGCCGACTTTCGCGAGATCGATACCATCGAGCGCAACGCGCAGCGTCTGCTGCTGCAGGAAGCTGAAGTCGGCAGTGAGGCAACCCAGCGCCGAGAACGCACTTGATGCCGCCGGTACCACGATCTCCGTAATCCCGTAGAGATCGGCGAGACCCGCGGCGTGCATCGGGCCACCGCCGCCGAAGGCGAGCAGCGTGCAATCGCGGCCATCGATGCCGCGCTCCACCGTCACGCGGCGCAGCGCCCGCGCCATGGTCGCATTGGCGACGCGGATGATGCCGAGGGCAGTTTCCCTGAGACCGAGACCGAGCCCATCCGCGATCGGCTGGATGACGTGCGCCGCGGCAGCGAGATCGATGCCGATGCGGTCGCCGAGTTTTGTCTCGGGATTGAGATAGCCGAGCAGCGCATTGGCATCGGTGATAGTCGGCCGCGTGCCGCCGCGGCCGTAACAGGCCGGGCCGGGCTCCGAGCCCGCGCTTTCCGGGCCGACGGCGAGGCCGCCGGAGCCGAGCTTGACGATGGAGCCACCGCCGGCGCCGATGGAATGCACCGCCAGCATCGGCTGGCGCAACGGACGATCCCCGAGCAGCTTGCCGTCGGTCATTTCCGCCTGGCCATCGACGATCAGGCAGACATCCGTGGTCGTGCCGCCCATGTCGAAAGTGAGGACGCGCGACTTCTCGAGCTGACGGGCGATGCTGACGGAAGCAGCGACGCCGGCAGCGGGGCCGGACATGGCCATGACCAGCGGGCGACGCTTCACCGCGGCGATGGGGATCATCGCGCCAGCGGAGTGAAACACCTGCAGGCCGGAGCCGATCGGAAGGCGCTCCTCGAGCTCGCTCAGATATTCGACGGCGATCGGCATCGCCGCGGCGTTGAACACCGTGGACGAGGTCCGCTCATACTCGCGCGCCTCGGGATTGATCTCGTGCGACAGCGACACATGCGGCACGAACTGCCGGATGCGCTCGCCAAGCATCTGCTCGTGCACGGGATTGGCATAGGCATGCAGCAGCGACACGGCGACGCTCTGGACGTTGGCGGCTTTCAGCCAAGCGATCAGCCGTTCGATCTCGGCATCCGCGAGCGGCGTCAACACATTGCCTTCGTGATCGAGGCGCTCGTCGAGCGCGAAGCACAGCTCACGCGGCACGATGGCTTTGGGTTTCGGCACCACATCGAGGCGGTAGAGGTCGCGGCGACGATAGCGTGAGATCTCCAGCACATCCTCGAAACCGCGCGTGGCGACCAGCGCGACTTTCGGCAACCGCTCTTCGACGATCGCATTGGTGATGCGGGTCGTGCCGTGGATAAAGCGCTTCACCTCGCTCTTCTGCAGGCCAACCGCCTCGATGGCTTCCAGCATGGCCTGCACAGGCGCCTGCGGCCGGGATGGCACCTTGGCGATGCGCACCTCCGATGTGTCGCGGCGGATGGCGATGATATCGGTGAAGGTGCCGCCGATATCGGTTCCTATTTCCCAGATGTTGGTCAAAAGCTCGGCTCTCGCTGTCTCAGCGCCGGCAGCGCGTGGCGCCGCCGGCTGTCGCTTACTTGCGGCGCAGGTCGCGGAAATCGACCTGGCGATGGAACCAGTAGGTGTGACCGTCGAGCTGCGGGATCATCACCGCGTCCTGATTGGCCTGCCAGAGCAGCACCATCGGCACTTCCTTGACGTATTCGGCAATCATTTCCTTACCCATGGCCTCGTATTTCGCCTGATCCTGCTCGAAGCGCGCCGCATTGGCCAGTTTGACGATCAGCTCATTGTTCCAGGAGCTGTAGTTCCAGCGCTGGTTGCCGGTGAAGAAATTGCGGAATAAATAGTCCGTCGTCGGCAGCCAGGCGGTGGAGCCTTCGGTGAAGAAGGGCAGCTTCTTCTCGGTGATCTGCGTGGACATCTGCGAGTCCGGCAGCTTCTGCACCTCGACATCGATATTCAGTTTGGCCAGGGATTCCTTCAACAGCGCGGCCATCGGCTCGGTGATCGCAGCGGAGCCGACATTGATGCTGAAGGTCGTCTTGAAGCCGCTGGCGAAGCCGGCCTCGGCAAGCAGTGCCTTGGCCTTGGCCATGTCGGTCTTCACCGGCATGACCTGGGGGAATTCGCCGGTGGGCGGCGCGGTCCAGGATGCGCCAAACAGCGGGAAGCCACGCTTGAAGATCGCCGCCTTGAACATGTCATCATAGGGCAGCGCGGCGACGATGGCCTGACGAACCTTCAGATTGTCGAACGGCGCCATCTGCGTGTTGAAGGCAATCATGGTGAAGCCATTGGTCTGCGGCGTCGAATCCACCTTCACCTTGCCACGCTGCTGCAATGCCGGCACATCGCTGGCCTGCAGATCGATGGCGATATCGGCATCGCCCTTCTCGATCAGATTGGCACGGGTGGCGGGATCGGCAATGGTCTGCTCGATCACGCGCTTGAAATATGGGAGTTGGCCGCCCGGGCCATTCTTCCAGTTTTCGTTACGGCGCAGAACGATCTGCTCGCCGGGCTTGAACATCTCGACGGTATAGGCGCCGCCGGCGGCCGTATTGGTCTTCAGCCATTCCTGCGCCCACGGGTCTTCCGCGGTCGCGTGCTGCTTGGCGAGTTTGCTGTTGAAGATCGGTGCCAGCGGCGTCGCGAGATTGGCGAGCGCCAAGCGATCGGCCTTCGGCAGCGTCACCGTGACGGTCTTGGCATCGACCACCGCGAACTGCTCAGCCTTGGACAGAGAGCCCGTACCCATCTGGCCGGAAGCAATCGATTTTGCGGTGACTGCACGGTCGAGCGACCACTTCACATCGTCCGCGGTCACCGGCGTGCCGTCATGCCATTTGGCGTCACGCAGCTTGAAGGTGATCTTGAGGCCGTCCGGGCTGATCTCGTAGCTTTCGGCCAGTTCACCCCGGATCTTGCTGCGGTCGAACACCCAGACGCCGTTCTCGTCGCGCCTGCGGTCGAAAGCGACGAGGCGATCATAGATGCTGGTGGAGACGCCGAAGGCCTCGCGGGTCGCGCCCGGCGTG
Source organism: Tardiphaga sp. (assembly GCF_044340795.1). GTDB lineage: Bacteria > Pseudomonadota > Alphaproteobacteria > Rhizobiales > Xanthobacteraceae > Tardiphaga. Next base: position 24,876 of record NZ_JBIISY010000007.1, on the reverse strand, counting down.
GTCGGATCGAGCGTCGGGATATTGTTGCCCGTCACCTGACGCAGCGTTTCCGCCCGCGTCTGCGCCTGCGCCGATGCCGGCGTCATCGCCAGCAGCAGCGCACCGCCCATCAGTCCCAACAAACGCCCGCGATCAGCCATCATCTGCCATCGTCCCTGTCGAACCACGTCCCGCAAAATCTCGACGCGTAAGGCGCATCCGGATAGAGCCAGACTTGTCAGAAAGGACTGGGCCAGATCGCCGGACCACACGATAGAGCGTAAGCAATATGTCCGCGTGCCGGGTTGTCGCGCAGACGCTGCACGCGAATGCAGCACATACTGATGTCAGGCGCTGACACGAAATATGCTAGGGATAGTGCGGGATTGTTGCGGCAACGACATCGCGGCGAGACCGCACGAAGGTGGCATTGGCCCAAAATTGATCAATTCGCAGGCGGCCCCGCCGATAGCTGTCGACACCCGAACAGGCCCGATTATTTTTTTGCTGCGCCGAGAATCTTCGCCATTTTTGCGATCAGACGTGGCGCATCTTCAGCTTTAAGCCGGCCATAGCCGAGCACCAGGCCGGAATAGATCGGGATCTCCAGATGGTTCTGCGACAATGGCTGCACATGTAAGCCTGCAGCCTTCAGCAAACGCGCCGCTTTGGTATCAGTCATCCGCGCCTTCAGCCGATCGCTGAACAGGGCGACGAGATGCAGCCCCGTAGCACACGGCGCGACCGACAGGTCATTCGGCAGATAGCTCGTGATGGCCGTCATCAGCGCTTGTTGTCGCTCCGCATAGATCTTCCGCATCCGGCGAAGATGGCGCAGCAGATGGCCCTGACGCATGAACTCGGCCAGTGCACGCTGACCAACGCCGGAACTGTGAACGTCGATACGCGCGCGCCCTCTGGTGAATATCTCGACGAAACGTTCGGGCGCGACAATATAGCCGAGACGCAGGCTCGGCATCATGATCTTGGAGAAAGTGCCGAGATAGATCACCCGCTGCTCGCGATCGAGCGATTTCAGCGAAGCGATCATGCTGTCCTGATGCCGGAATTCGGAATTGTAGTCGTCCTCGATAATCCAGACATCGTTGCGATTGGCCCAGTCGAGCAATTCGAGCCGCCGTTCCAGCCCCATGCTGATGCCGAGCGGATATTGATGCGACGGCGTCACCACGATCAGTTTTGCATGCGGCGCGCGCCGGATGCCTTCCGCAACGCAGAGCCCCTTGCCATCCACCGGCACCGGCACCAGCTTCGCGCCCGCCGCCGTCAACGACCACTGTGCCTCGACGAAGCCGGGCTCCTCCACCCACACCTCGTCCCCGTGGTCGAGGATCATGCGGCTGCACAGATCCAGCGCGCTCGACGTCCCCGACGTGACGACGATCTGCTCGGGCATGCAGACCAGGCCGCGCACCGCACCGAGGAACCCCGCAATCTCGCGCCGCAATTCCGAAAGTCCGGCTGCGGACAGGTCGAGGCATTCGTGCTTGTCGGGCTGCTGCGACGTCTGGCGTAGCAGCCGCGCCCATTCCCCGAACGGAAAGGTCGAAATGTCGGGCGCCCCGGGGCTAAAATCGGATTCCCAGTTGGTGTCGTAGGTAAACCCGATCAGTGACTGCCAGCGCTGCGAGATCGGACCCGCAATGTGCGAGGTATCGACCGGTACGGGCGGTGGCACTGCCGCGTTCCGATGAACTGTGGCGACCGACACGCCGCCACGGGGCATCGATTCGAGATAGCCTTCTGCGTAAAGGATTTCCCAGGCACTGAGCACCACCATCCGCGAGCAACCGAGTTCACGCGCAATCTCTCGCGAACCAAGAAACTGTGTCCCGGCCGGCAGCGTCCCGCGCAGGATGCCATCGCGCATCTGCGCAGCAATCTGCTGCGGCAATGCCACCGGCGAGGCGCGGTCGAGATGCATGCCTATCAGCGAGACCCGTTTTCGCTGGTGGATGGAGTTTCGCATGAGCGGGCCTGTCGTGCGGCCGAAATGGACGCCTCCCGACACCTAACAGCCCGGCAAGATGGCCGTCCACTCGCCAAGTTCTGTAACAGGAGAGAACTCCTCAGACCTAGATGACGCGCCTCAAGCAACACCAGGCGCCGGCATAAAATCCAAGCCGTTGATTTCATTTAAAAATGGCGCGCCCGAAAGGATTCGAACCTCTGACCCCCAGATTCGTAGTCTGGTGCTCTATCCAGCTGAGCTACGGGCGCGTGCCGTGACGTGGGGGCAAACCTCGAAGAGACCAGGCCGCCGACGTCGGATGCGTTTCGGGAAACCGTGTTCGCGAAAGCGCGCAATCCCTACCGGGTTGGCGCCGGCTTGGCAAGCGTTCCGGGACGGTTATTTCACTCTCGTGACAAAGAGCCGACATCCTCAGGCGCGGGCACGCTCGTTGCGGAGGCTCAGCAGTTCCACCGGGCGGTCCGGCAAAGTGATGCGGAATGTGGCGCCGATGGTGCCTTCCACGAGATGAATGTCGCCGTCATGGGCGCGCACGAGTTCGGCTGCGATGGCAAGGCCGAGGCCGCTGCCACCGGGCCGCAGCGAACCCTGGAAAGCCTCGAACAGATGATCCTTGGCCTTCTGCGGCACGCCGGGACCGGTATCGGAGACCTCGAGAATGGCAACGGCGCCTTCCCGGCGGCCGGTGATGCGGATCTGGCGCGGCGCGACTTCACTGTGCGGCTGGCCTTCCAGCGCCTGGGCGGCGTTGCGCACCAGATTGAGCAAGATTCTGAACAGCTGGTCCGGATCGGCATCGATCTGCAGTCCGCGCTCGATGGCATTGATCCATCCGATGCTGTCATCCGTCGCAAGCCCGGCCGATTCGCGCACGTCTCCGACAATCGTCTCGACCTCGATCATGCGGCGGTCCGGCGGCGCTTCCTGCGCACGTCCGTAAGAGAGCGTCGACTGGCAGAAGGCAATCGCGCGCTCCAGCGAGCGCATCAGTTTCGGCGCAAAGCGCTGCACGCGCGGATCAGGCACGCTGGCGAGCTGGTCCGACAGAAGCTGCGACGACGCCAGCAGATTGCGCAGGTCGTGATTGATCTTCGAGACCGCGAGGCCAAGTGCTGCGAGCCGGCTCTTCTGATGCAGCATCGAAACGAGATCGCGCTGCATCTCGGAGAATTCGCGCTCGGCGACACCGATCTCGTCCGCACGCTGGCTAGGGACGATGATCCGCGCGTGGCTTTCAGGGTTTTCGTGAAACGCCACCATGCTCGCCGTCAGCCGCCGCATCGGTCGCACGAACAGGTAATGCAACGTGATGTAGACAAGGCCCGCCGAAAGAATCGCAAGGCCCAGCGACACCCACAGGAGATTTCTGGAGAAGCGGTACATCGCCTGCCGCAGCGGCAATTCGTCCACCACCACCTCGATGAACTGCGCCCCGCCCGGCGCCGGGCCGATGATGCGCATGGTCTGGTTGCCGCGCTCGAACATCAGATCAAAGGCATCGACGATCGCCGACCACACGGTCATCGACCGCATGTCGATGTCATGGTCGATCTGCGGTGGCAGGTCAGCGCTGGCGAGCAGGCGGCGCTGCTGACCCCATTTGATGGCGACGGCGCGGGCGCCGATGCTGCTAAGAATCTGCCGCGACAGCGATTCCGGTACCATGCCGAGCGGCGCGGCATCGAGCACCAGCGCCGCAGTGTTCGCTGCAGCCAAACGGTCGTTCAGTCGATTGATGCGGAAATTGGCGATGGAGGGGACGTAAATCAGGATCTGGGCCGCCAGCACCAGCGGAATGGTCAACAGCAACAGCTTGCCGGACAGGCCGAGCCTGCGCAGCGGGCCGAGCCGAAGCTGGGGTTCATGGGGCTGTTGGTCCGCCGATGACACGCGATGCGCCTCAGATTTCTGTCGCCAGGATGTTCACAGTCCAGACGCTGGACTATCCGAAGATACGGGTCGAACGACGAAATGTTACGCCATATAACACGGAAAGCGCCATTGTCCGCTCAGCGAACAAAATAGTAGGCAGATTACAATCCATCCCGCCCGTCAACTTGTCGACTTCTGAGGTAATATCGCCCGCCCGAATTGCCACGATAATTGCGCAGCCAATCCCGCAACTTGTTACCGGGCAAGATTGACGAAAACAGGACGCTCGCTTATAAGCCGCGCCAACTGTCCGCGATGGTCCGGTCTATGCCGGATCGGCTCCGAGGAGCCGAGCGCGCTTGCAGCCGGAAACGGCTCGCGAAGTCAACGTCTTAGGGCACATCTCATTCAATTGGTGATCGATTGCCAGCACGGCGGTCTATTGCCCGGTCATCGGAGTACGACCCGTGAAGCGCACTTATCAACCCTCGAAACTGGTGCGCAAGCGCCGCCACGGCTTCCGTGCCCGTCTCGCCACCGTTGGCGGTCGCAAGGTTCTCGCTGCTCGCCGCGCCCGTGGCCGCAAGCGCCTCAGCGCCTGATCGGATCTCCTTCCGAGACATCATCATGGAGCGGTTACGGCAGCGAGCGGACTTCCTCGCTGCCGCCGCTTCATTGCGCGTGAACGCTCCTGCTTTTGTCCTGCAGCAGCGACACCGCGATGACACCGGCCCGATCCGGGTCGGCTTTACCGTGACCAAGAAAAATGGAACCGCGCCCGAGCGGAACCGGATCAAGCGCCGGCTTCGCGAACTGGTGAAGCGCGTCGATCCATTGTCTATGCGCGCCCACAGCGATTATGTGCTAGTCGGCCGTCGCAATGCGCTGACGCGCGATTTCAATACCATGATCGACGATCTCCGTTCGGCGCTGCATCGCCTCGAACGGCAATCTTCAAAGACGACCGCTTCAAAAACGACGTGACCTGACGCCTTCAGCCTGCCACAAGCAGCGCGCAGCCGGCCTCAGGCCGCCGCACATGCATTTCGGATAACGAGACCTGAACGATGACCGACAATCGCAACACCATTATCGCCGTCGTTCTGTCCGGCCTGGTGCTGATAGGCTGGCAATATTTCTACAACATCCCGCAGATGGAAAAGCAGAAGGCGCAGCAGGCCACCCAGGCCCAGCTTGCCAATCCGGCTCAGCCCGCTGCCGGTAGCAACACGCCGCAGCCCGGATCAACGGCGCCGACGCCCGCTGGCGCGCCGACCAATGCCGCCCCGTCCAACGCCCCGGTCAGCCGCGATACCGCTATCTCGGCAACCAAGCGCGTGAAGATCGACACGCCGCGCCTCGCCGGCTCGATCTCGCTGAAGGGCGCGCGTCTCGACGACATCGCGCTCACCAAATTCCGCATGACCGTCGATCCGACGTCGCCGCCGATCACGCTGTTCTCACCCTCGGGCACCGCAGCGCCTTATTACGCCGAATTCGGCTGGGTCGGCGCTTCCGGCACCACGGCAAAACTGCCGGACGCGAACACCGAATGGACGCAGGAAGGCTCCAACGCCCTCACCCCGTCCTCGCCGGTGGTCCTCAAGTACAACAACGGCGAAGGCCTCACCTTCACCCGCACCATCTCGATCGACGACCGCTACCTGTTCTCGATCAAGGATGACGTCAGCAATGGCGGCAGCAATCCGGTGACGCTGTATCCGTTCGCGCTAATCTCGCGCCACGGCACGCCGCATGTGGAAGGCTACTACATCCTGCATGAAGGTCTCGTCGGCTATCTCGGCGACCAGGGCCTGCAGGAATACGGCTACAAGAAGATCGAGGAAGCCAAGTCGGTCCCGTTCAACGTCACCAATGCCTGGCTCGGAATCACCGACAAATACTGGGCCTCGGCGCTGCTGCCCGACACCAATGCGAAGCTGCAGGCGCGCTTCTCGTCGAACATGGCCGGCACCGTCCGCACCTACCAGACCGACTATCTGCAGGATGCCCAGACCGTCGCGCCAGGCGCCACCACCTCCGCCAATGCCCGCCTGTTCGCCGGTGCCAAGGAAGCTGCCACCGTCGGCATCAACTTCCCGCTTGCGGTCGGTCTCGGCGGCTATAACCAGTCGCTCGGCCTCAACCACTTCGATCTCCTGATCGACTGGGGCTGGTTCTACTTCATCACCAAGCCGATGTTCCTGGCGCTGGACTGGTTCTTCCACCTGTTCAACAACTTCGGCATCGCCATTCTGCTGGTGACGGTGCTGGTGAAGATCATCTTCTTCCCGCTCGCCAACAAGTCCTATGCCTCGATGGCCAAGATGAAGGCGATCCAGCCGCAGCTGATGGCGCTCAAGGAGCGCTATCCGGATGACCGGATGAAGCAGCAGCAGGAGATGATGGAGATCTACAAGAAGGAGAAGATCAATCCGGTTGCCGGTTGTCTTCCGGTCCTGCTCCAGATCCCGGTCTTCTTCTCGCTCTACAAGGTCCTGTTCGTCACCATCGAAATGCGCCACGCGCCGTTCTTTGGCTGGATCAAGGATCTCTCGGCGCATGATCCGACCAACCTGTTCAACCTGTTCGGCCTGATCCCGTTCGACCCGACCACCATCCCGGTTCTCGGCCACTATCTCGCGCTGGGCATCTGGCCGATCATCATGGGCATCACGATGTGGTTCCAGATGAAGCTGAACCCGACGCCGCCGGATCCGACCCAGAAGATGATCTTCGACTGGATGCCGCTGATCTTCACCTTCATGCTTGCGGGCTTCCCGGCCGGTCTCGTGATCTACTGGGCCTGGAACAACCTGCTCTCGGTGCTGCAGCAGGCCTACATCATGAACAAGAACGGCGTGAAGGTTGAGCTGTTCGACAATATCAAGGCGACCTTCAGCAAGAAGAAGCCTGTCGAGAAGACCTAACAGCGACGACCCTGACGACCGAGGCGGCGCCGAGTGCGCCGCTTCTTCGTTGAGGGAGACGCAATCAGAGAAAGGCCCTTCGCATGACCACCGAACCCGATGCGGAGCTGATCGAACAGGGCCGCCTGATGTTTGCAGGCGAATGGAAGTTCATCTGGGCTTCCCCCTCGATCGAGACCCTGCCGCCGATGGCGGGCATGGAAGTCGCGTTCGCCGGCCGCTCCAATGTCGGTAAATCCAGCCTGATCAATGCGCTCACCGGCCGCAATGCGCTGGCGCGCACCTCGCACACGCCGGGCCGCACGCAGGAGCTGATCTTCTTCGAAAGCCCGAAGGGCAGCATGTTCCGCCTCGTGGACATGCCGGGCTACGGCTATGCCTCGGCCCCCAAGGCCAAGATCGCATCCTGGACCAAGCTGATCTATTCGTTCCTGCAGGGCCGCGCGACTCTGGCTCGCGTCTATGTGCTCATCGACAGCCGCCACGGCATCAAGGATGTCGATCTCGACGTGCTGAAGTCGCTCGACCGCTCCGCGGTCAGCTACCAGATCGTGCTCACCAAGGCAGATCAGGTCAAGAAGTCCGAGCTCGACAAGACCATGGAAGAGACCCAGGCTACCCTGCGCAAGCACCCGGCCGCCTTCCCCGAAATCCTGGTGACGTCGTCGCGCGATGGCGAGGGCATGGTCGAATTGCGCGCCGCCATGATGCGCCTGCTCAACGAGCGCAGCTGATGAACCGCACCAGCCTGTTTCGCATCCTGATCATCTGCACCGGCGTCATGGGCGCTGATGGCGTGATCCTGGCCGCCGCCTCCGCGCACCAGCCCGATGCGTCGCGCCTCGCCTCCGCTTCCTCGATGCTGCTGTTTCACGCTGCAGCGGTTCTCGGGGCCGTCGCGCTGATCGAGCGCGGTCTTGCACATCTGCAAATCGGCCTCGCCTCGGCATGGGGTCTTGTCATCGGCGCGTCATTGTTTGCCGGCGATTTGACCCTGCGCCAATATGTCGGCCACGGTCTGTTTCCCATGGCCGCGCCGACCGGCGGCACGCTACTGATCGTCAGCTGGATTGCGCTGGCGGTATCTGCGGCATGGCCGAGGCGCGCTTAACGCTCTTTGCGCGGCCCGCACCAATCAGCTAGAACGCGGCGCAGCCTGCCCAATGTGAGATCCGCTTCATGACCGACGCGCCCATCATCAGTGCTCTCGAGAAGGCCCACATCCTCTCCGAGGCGCTGCCGCATATGCAGCAATATGACGAGGAAACCATCGTCATCAAATATGGCGGCCACGCCATGGGCGCCGAAGATACCGCCCGCGCTTTCGCCCGCGACATCGTGCTGCTCGAGCAGACCGCCATCAATCCGGTGGTCGTGCATGGCGGCGGCCCGCAGATCGCGCAGATGCTGCAGCGTCTCGGCATCAAGTCGGAATTCGCCGCGGGATTGCGCATCACCGATGCCGCCACCATCGAGATTGTCGAGATGGTGCTGGCCGGCTCCATCAACAAGCAGATCGTCAGCTATATCAACGAAGCCGGCGGCAAGGCCGTGGGCCTCTGCGGCAAGGACGGCAACATGGTCACCGCGTCGAAGGCGACGCGCACCATGATCGATCCCGGCTCGAACATCGAGAAGGTGGTCGATCTCGGCTTTGTCGGCGAGCCCGAGAAGGTCGATCTGACGCTGCTCAATCAACTGATCGGCTATGAGCTGATCCCGGTGCTGGCGCCGCTCGCGGCGTCGAAGGAAGGCAAGACCTACAACGTCAATGCCGACACCTTTGCCGGTGCCGTGGCCGGCGCGCTGAAGGCCAAGCGCCTCTTGCTGCTCACCGACGTGCCGGGTGTGCTCGACAAGTCGAAGAAGCTGATCCCCGAACTGTCGATCAAGGATGCCCGCAAGCTGATCGCCGACGGCACCATTTCCGGCGGCATGATCCCGAAGGTCGAGACCTGCATCTACTCGCTTGAACAGGGCGTCGAAGGCGTCGTCATCATCGACGGCAAGACGCCGCATGCGGTGCTGCTCGAACTCTTCACCAATCAGGGCACGGGCACGCTGATCCACAAGTGATGGACGGAGAGCAGATCAGAAACTCCGTCGTGCCCGGGCTTGACCCGGGCACCCATCTTTTCCGGCTACGCGCGACAAGCAAGCTGGATGGCCGGGTCAAGCCCGGCCATGACGTGGGCAGAGGCCTGAAGCAGGCACTTGTTCTCGCCGCCCTCTTCCTCACCGCCTTCACCGCCGCCGCCTCCGCCGACCTCAAGCTCTGCAACCGCATGAGCTATGTCGTCGACGTCGCCATCGGCATCGACGACAAGAGCGCCACCGCCACCCGCGGCTGGTTTCGCATCGATCCGGCGCAATGCAAGGTCGTCGCCCAGGGCACCATCAGCGCCGATCGCCTGTTGCTGCACGCTCGGGTGCTGCCGCTTTACGGCGCCGCCCCCGCGCAGAGCGGCAGCGACAACCTCTGCATCGCATCCGACAATTTCGTCATCGCCGCAGCGCGCCAATGCCGCGCCGGACAGACGCTGGCCCCCTTCACCACCATCCAGCCGTCGCAGACCGAAGACGGCAACATGGTCGCCTATCTCGCCGAGGATAGCGAATATGACGACGAACAGGCCAAGCTCGCCGCGATCCAGCGCCTGCTGTCCATCGCCGGCTACGACACCACGCCGATCGATGGCGTCGACGGCCCGAAGACGCGGAATGGCCTCGCCGCCTTCCTGAAGAGCCGCGGCCTGACCGACGACATCGTGAATGCACCGAACTTCTTCGAGGTCATGGTCACCGGTGTGCAGGCGCCGTCCGCGAACGGGCTCACCTGGTGCAACGACACGTCCTACAAGGTGATGGCCTCGGTCGCGACCGACGACGGCAAAAGCGTGATCGCACGCGGCTGGTATCGCATCGAGCCCGGCAAGTGCCTGCGCCCCGATGTCACCGGCCAGCCGAAACAGATCCTGTCCTTCGCCGAAGCCGTCGATGACACCGGCCGCGCCATCCGGATCGCCGACAAGCCGCTGAACTGGGGTGGCCCGCGCACGCTGTGCACGCGGGAGAGCAAATTCGAGATCCGCGAACACAGCGACTGCGCGGCGCGTGGTTTGACCGCGTCGGGCTATGGCACCGTCGACATGACCGGCGGCGGCAAGACGCTGCGCTTCGCACTGCCCTGAGCGAGAGAATTGAAATGACCAGATCGCCGCGCGCCTTCGATCATGTCGAGACCTGGGTCTTCGACCTCGACAACACGCTGTATCCGCATCACGTCAATCTGTGGCAGCAGGTCGATGTCCGCATCCGCGATTTCGTGGCGAACTATCTCAACATCACGCCGGACGAAGCCTTCCGCATCCAGAAGGACTATTACAAGCGCTACGGCACCACGATGCGCGGCATGATGACCGAGCACAGGATCAGCGCAGACGACTTCCTGGCCTATGTGCACGAGATCGATCACTCGCCGCTGGAGCCGAACCCGATCATGGGCGCGGCCATCGCCCAGCTGCCCGGCCGCAAGCTGATCCTTACCAATGGCTCTGTCGCCCATGCCGGCGCGGTGCTGGCCAGGCTCGGTTTTGCCGACCAGTTCGAGGCGATTTTCGACATCGTCGCGGCAGAGCTCGAGCCGAAGCCGGCCCAGCGCACCTATGACAAGTTCTTGCGCGATCACGGCGTGAACCCGGCCAGGGCGGCCATGTTCGAGGATCTGTCGCGCAATCTCGTCGTCCCGCACAGCCTCGGCATGACTACCGTGCTGGTGGTGCCCGACGGCGCCAAGGAAGTGGTCCGCGAGGACTGGGAGCTGGAAGGCCGCGAGGACAGCCATGTGGACCACGTCACGGATGACCTGACGGGGTTTCTGGTGAAGATGAATGGCGGGCGGTGACCCTCTTCTCCTTGTCATCACCCGGCTTGACCGGGTGCCCCAGTAAACGCCAGCAGCGGTGCCAGAACCGGGCCGCCGCCAGATACTGGATCACCCGCTTTCGCGGGTGATGACAGGTGGAGTTGGAGGCTCTGTTCTTGACTCCTCCCCCTCAAATCCCGACAAAAGCCCCCCGAAATCACCAACTTCCACCCGCCGACCCAAGGACTTCCCGATGTCGCATTCCGCCCTCGAATCCATCATCAATGCCGCCTTCGAAGCGCGCGACACCGTCAATGCATCGACCAAGGGCGAAGTCCGCGAATCCGTCGAGACCGCGCTCGACCTGCTCGACCAGGGCAAGGTCCGCGTCGCCACCCGTGGCGATGACGGCACCTGGACCGTCAATCAGTGGCTGAAGAAGGCCGTGCTGCTCTCGTTCCGCCTCAACGACATGACCACCATCTCCGGTGGCCCCGGCGGCGCGCCGTGGTGGGACAAGGTGCCCTCGAAGTTCGAAGGCTGGAACGACGACCAGTTCCGCAGCGCTGCGTTCCGCGCCGTGCCGGGCTCCATCGTCCGCAAGTCGGCCTTCATCGCCAAGAACGTCGTGCTGATGCCGTCCTTCGTCAATCTCGGCGCCTATGTCGATGAGAGCTCGATGGTCGATACCTGGGCCACCGTCGGCTCCTGCGCCCAGATCGGCAAGCGCGTGCACATTTCCGGCGGCGTCGGCATCGGCGGCGTGCTGGAGCCCCTGCAGGCCGGTCCGGTCATCATCGAGGACGACTGCTTCATCGGCGCCCGTTCGGAAGTCGCCGAAGGCGTCATCGTCCGCAAGGGCGCGGTGCTGGCCATGGGCGTGTTCCTGGGCGCATCGACCAAGATCGTCGACCGCGCCACCGGCGAAGTGTTTGTCGGCGAAGTGCCGGAATATGCCGTGCTGGTCCCCGGCAACCTGCCGGGCAAGCCGATGCAGAATGGCGAAATCGGCCCCTCCACCGCCTGCGCCGTGATCGTGAAGCGCGTCGACGAGCGCACCCGCTCCAAGACCAGCATCAACGAGCTGCTGCGGGACTAAGACCGTGGCCGACGTCGTCGCTATCGCGCAGGACCTGATCCGCTGTCCGTCGGTCACCCCGGCGGAAGGCGGCGCGCTCGGCGTGCTCGAACGCATGCTCGGCGATGCCGGCTTCACCGTGCATCGCGTTACCTTCAGTGAGGCAGGCAGCGCCGACGTCGAAAATCTCTATGCGCGCATCGGCACCGAAGCGCCGCATCTCTGTTTCGCCGGACACACCGATGTGGTGCCGCCCGGCGACGAGGCGGCATGGTCGCATGGCGCATTCGCAGGCGATGTGAAGGACGGCAAGCTGTTCGGCCGCGGCGCGGTGGACATGAAGGGCGGCATCGCCGCCGCCGTCGCTGCAACGCTCGACTACCTCGCCGCGAACAACGATAAGCTGCAAAAAAACGATGGCGGCTCGATCTCCTTCCTCATCACCGGCGATGAAGAAGGCGTGGCCGTCAACGGCACCATCAAGCTGCTGGCCTGGGCCGCCGAACGCGGCGAGAAATTCGATCACTGCATCGTCGGCGAGCCGTCCAATGTCGAGGCGATGGGTGACACCATCAAGATCGGCCGCCGCGGCTCGCAGTCGGGCACACTGGTGGTCGATGGCGTACAGGGCCATGTCGCCTATCCGCATCGCGCGTCGAATCCGGTGCCGGATATTGCCGCGCTGATCGTGGCACTGAGCGGTGATCCGCTGGATCAGGGCAACGCGCAGTTTCAGCCTTCCAATCTCGAATTCACCTCGGTGGATGTCGGCAACACCGCCAGCAACGTCATCCCGGCGCAGGCGAAGGCGAAATTCAACATCCGCTTCAACGATCATCACACGCAGGAAACACTGCGCGCGCTGATCGATGCCCGCGTCGCCGCTGCGGCTGGCAACCGTATCAAGGCGCATGTGATCTGGGAGCCGAGCAATTCGGACTCGTTCGTGACCAGGCCCGGCGCCTTCACAGATACGGTGACCGCGGCCATCAGGGAGATCACGGGCCGCATGCCCGATCTCAACACCGGTGGCGGCACGTCAGATGCGCGTTTCATCAAGAATTACTGCCCGGTGATCGAATTCGGTCTCGTCGGCCAGACCATGCATCAGGTCGACGAACACACGCCTGTCGCCGATCTCGAACAGCTCACACAGATCTATCGTGGCGTCCTGGATCGGTATTTCGCATGAGCGACGGCATTCTGGTTCTCACCGCACTCGACAGCGAACTCGATGTCGCCCGCGCTCCCAAAGGGTTTCGCGTCGTCTTCACCGGTGTCGGCAAGATCAACACCACGATCGCGACGCTGGCTGCCATAGCCGCCGACAAACCAAAGCTGATCGTGAATTACGGCACCGCCGGGAAGCTGAATACCGCGCTCAATGGGCTCGTGGAAATCAGCGATGTGATCCAGCGCGACATGAACGCCGAGCCTTTGGCGCCGCGTGGCACCACGCCCTATTCGCCCAATCTCGATCGCCTGTCATCGGGCCGCACCGGCTTCATCTGCGGTACTGGCGACAGCTTCGTCACCTCCAGCGATCCCTGGCTGGTCGCCAACAAGGTCGATGTCGTCGACATGGAGCTGTTCGCCATCGCCCAGGTGGCGCTGCGCCATGACATTCCGTGGCGCGCCTTCAAGTTCATCACCGACGATGCCAATGATTTCGCGCATGAGCATTGGACGGCAAATGTCGCCAATGGCCAGGACCTGTTCTGGGACGCGATGAAGGGCGTAAAGGTCTAGGGGAAGCCTCACCTCGCTCCAGCAGAGCGAGGTGAAAGAGTTCAGGCCGCCGGCATCGGCGGCACCGGCAGTGCCGTCACCGACTTGATTTTCTCCATCGCGAAACGCGACGTCACGTTCTTCAGGGCAACTGCGCTGATGAGCTTCTTGTAGAACACGTCATAGCTCTGCATATCCGCCACCACGACGCGGAGCATGTAATCGACGTCGCCGGCCATCCGGTAGAATTCCATCACTTCCGGCATGGCACTGACGGCCTCGGCGAATTTCTTCAGCCAGGCGTCGGAATGATCGCTGCTCTCCACCGAGACGAACACCGAGATGCCCAGGCCGATCTTGTTCTGATCGACCAGCGCCACCCGGCGCAGGATGACGCCGTCAGCCTCAAGGCGCTGGATGCGCTTCCAGCATGGTGTCGAGGAGAGGCCGACCCGATCACCGATCTCGGCGACGGACAGCGAAGCGTCTTCCTGCAGCACCGTCAGGATCTTGCGATCGATCGCATCGAGGCGGCGGGTGGATTCGGTGACTTGGTCGGCAACATCGGACATGAGAAGAACTTTGTTCTAATTATAGGGTCGATCAACCTAATATATGGAACAATCTTCTAAATCAAGGTGAGGAGATATATGTCGCAGGATGGGTTGAGCGTAGCGAAAACCCATCACCCCACACGTCCAGACGACGGGTTTTTACCCCGGCCCTTTGCGCCTTCGTTTAACCCATCCGACGGCTCAGCTCAGCGCCCCGACCTTCGATTCCCGCAAAAGCTGTTCAACTTCAGAACGTTGCGGGCAAGCAAAGGCGCCGCCATGGCGTGTGCATTTGAGTGCCGCAGCTGCGGAAGCGAAGCGCAGCGCCTCTGGCACCGTTTTCCCGGCCGCAAATTCCAGCGCGAAGGCGCCGTGGAAAATATCACCTGCCCCGAGCGTATCGACCACATGGACGGGAAAGGCCGGCGTCTCCTTCGGGTTGCCCTGCTCGTCCAGCCACAGAGTCCCCTTCGGCCCGCGCGTAACCGCGAGGAACGACGAGGTCAGCGTAGCCAGCTTCTGCAAGGCCTTGAAATTGTCGTGGATGCCCGCCGTCGTCTGCAGCGCTTCGTCAGAAAAGATCAGGTGCGACGAGGCAGTCAGCAGGCCCTCTCGCTGGGAGATGGTGCTGTCGATATCGACGACGACAGGAATGCCGCGGTGGCGCGCCTCGATGCAGAGGTCAGTGGCGAAGCCGGCGCAGCGGCTTTCGACCAGGATTGCGTCGCAATTGTTCAGCAGCAGGTCATGATCGGGCAGCTTCACGTCCCACAATTTTGGATCGCGGAAGGTGACGATGGTGCGTTCGCCGGTCGGATCGATCATGACCGCCGAGATCGGCGTCACCAGGCCCGGCATATGCACGAGATGCGAGGAGTCGATGCCTTCCTTGGCGAGATCGTCGAACAGGAACTGATCCGCGGTCTCGCTCTTGTCGCCCATAGGTCCGGTCATCGCGGCCTTGCCGCCCAGCCGGTTGACGCCGATCGCCGCATTGAGCGCATTACCGCCGATAATCTGCGCGAAGCGCTGGGAAGGAAATTTCTGGCCGCGCCCGGGCACGGATTCGACGGCGAAGGTCAGGTCGCGCACAGGCAGGCCGATGCACAACACGCGCTTGGGCTGGTTCGTCATGGAAGTCCCCGTTCGTCAGTCTTTGACTCAGGCTTGGGGGTGCAGCCACCGTCCAAGCAGGTGATGCGCGATGGCGAACGGATGCGGACCCGCGAGCCCGTCCGGGTGCTCGCGCTTCCACATCAACATTGCCTCGTCGCGGTCAAACCACCGGGCGTCCTCGAGCTCCATCCGGTCGATAACGATTTCGTCGGTGAGCGCCCGCGCCGAGCAGCCGATCATCAGTGATGACGGATAAGGCCAGGGCTGCGTCATGTAATAGGTGACATCGGTGCAGCGGATGCCGGATTCCTCGAAGATTTCGCGCTTCACCGCATCCTCGATGGTCTCGGCGGCTTCCACGAACCCGGCGAGGCACGAATACATGCCTGGCGCGAATTGCTTCTGGCGGCCGAGCAGGCACTTGTCGCCCTTCTCCACCAGCATGATGACGACGGGATCGGTGCGCGGGAAATGCTCGGTCTTGCAGGTCGGGCAGACGCGCTTCCAGCCCCCTTCGGCCATCGACGACTTGGCGCCGCAGTTGGCGCAGAAGCCGTGACGCTGATGCCAGGACACCATCGACTTGGCCTGTGCGATGGCCGAGAGCTGGTCCGGCGGCACCACGCCCTGCATCGCCATACCGCGCAGTTCGGACACCGCCACATCCTCGCGACCGACCAGCTTTTCCGCCGCCGGCGCCGAGATGCCCATGCCGAACAAGGCCGCGCCATCGCGCAGGCCGAGAAAGATGGTGCCGGGATTGGCGCCGAATTTCACTGCTTCGTCGATGGAAAGCAGCGCGCGGACATTGTCGCCGTCCTTCTTCATCACCAGCGAGTCGCGATAGATCACGTAGGCACGGCTGTCGCTCTTGTTTTCAAGCGCGAACAGCTTCTCGTCATTGAAACGCAGATGCGCGGCGCGATCGAGGGTGTTGGAGATGAAGGCCGGCTGGCCGAGGGGAAACAGCTTGCTTGTCATCGTGCTTTTCTTTGGGGTTCAACCGAGCCAGATCTTGCGACGGAGTTCCGAGATAAAACGCTGCACTTCCTCGGCATCATGGGCGAGCGGCGGCATCACGC
This sequence comes from Tardiphaga sp., assembly GCF_044340795.1. Classification (GTDB taxonomy): domain Bacteria; phylum Pseudomonadota; class Alphaproteobacteria; order Rhizobiales; family Xanthobacteraceae; genus Tardiphaga. The sequence goes on along the minus strand of NZ_JBIISY010000007.1, from coordinate 8,679 downwards.
CCCAGACCGGGCGCGGCCATGCGGCGTCGGTCTTGCGGCGCGCGATGATGTGCACGTGGAGCTGCGGCACCACATTGCCGAGCGCTGCGACATTCAGCTTGTCGCATTTGGTGATGTCCTTGAGCGCGCGGCCGACGCGATTGATCTCGGTCGTGAGCTGCGCCTGGGCGACCTCGTCGAGATCGATGATGTCGATGATGTCGGGCCGGCGTGGCACCAGCATCAGCCAGGGATAATGCGCGTCCTTCACCACCAGCACGCGGCTGAGGGGCAGATCGCCAATGTCGATGGTGTCTTGCTGGAGCTGCCTGTGCAGCTCAAAGGCGGGAGTGGTGGCCATTCGGTCTCTCGATTTTGGCGCGCAGCGTCGCAGGAAGTGGCCGCGCGGACAACTCCGTGGTGCATGCTTTTGCGCGTATCCGCCACGATTTCTTGCGGCAGCACGGAGGCAAATCCTGAGGCAAACTTGCGGCACGCGCTGCGCTTGCTTTCCGGCCGGTTTGGCCCCAAATAGGCACCGGGAGATTGGCGGTGGACGAGCCACTCGCCAATCGGGTCAGGACCGGAAGGTAGCAGCCCTAACGAGATCCGGATCGGGTCGCTCGTCAGTCTCCTACTTGTTTTATCGAGCAAATTCGGCGTTTCGCGCTGGATTTCGCCCGGTGGACAGGCGGCATCCCGGCAGGAACCCGTGTTTCGCCGGTCGATCTGCCCGATGTTCCGCAAACCGGCCTCTTGAGACAACAGATTGCGGATTTCTCGATGACCGATGCCGGCATGCCCCCTTCCGATGATGACGCCCAGGCCGGCTTGGCGATGAATGCTCCCGCAGCGACAACGCCCTATCGCGTGCTTGCGCGAAAATACCGTCCGGGAAATTTTGACGATCTGATCGGCCAGGAAGCGCTGGTGCGCACCGTCTCGAATGCGTTCGAGACCGGGCGGATTCCGCAGGCCTGGATTCTCACCGGCGTGCGCGGGGTCGGCAAGACCACCACGGCGCGCATTCTGGCGCGGGCGCTGAATTACGAGATGGCCGACGGCTCGGTGAAGGGGCCGACCATCCAGATGCCGACCCATGGCGTCCACTGCAAGGCGATCATGGAAAGCCGGCATATCGACGTGCTGGAAATGGACGCCGCCTCGCATACCGGTGTCGACGACGTCCGCGCGATCAATGACAGCGTGCGCTATGCGCCGACGTCGGCGCGCTACAAGGTCTACATCATCGACGAAGTCCACATGCTGTCGACGGCAGCCTTCAACGCGTTCCTGAAGACGCTGGAGGAGCCGCCGGAGCACGCGAAATTCGTGTTCGCCACCACCGAAATCCGCAAGGTCCCGATCACGGTGCTGTCGCGCTGCCAGCGTTTTGACCTGCGCCGCGTCGATGCCGACGTACTGATGCAGCACCTGTCGAATATCGCCGGCAAGGAAGGCGTCGAGGTCGAACCCGAAGCGCTCGGCATTATTGCGCGCGCCGCCGAGGGCTCGGTGCGCGATTCGCTGTCGCTGTTCGATCAGGCGATTGCCCATGCTGCCGGCCTCGTGAAGGCCGATGCGGTCCGGCAGATGCTCGGCCTCGCCGACCGCACGCGTGTCATCGACCTGTTCGATTCGCTCGCGCGCGGCGATATCGCGGCGGCCTTCAAGGAATTCCGCGAGCAATACGATGTCGGCGCCGATCCGGTCGTGGTGCTGAGCGATCTCGCCGAATTCGTCAATTTCGTCACCCGTGTGAAGATCGTGCCGGCGACCGCCGACAATGTCGCTTTCGGCGAGACCGAGCGCCTACGCGCGCGCGACTTTGCGTCAAAACTGTCGATGCGCGTGCTGTCGCGGATGTGGCAGATGCTGCTCAAGGGCATCACCGAAGTGCAGGGCGCGACGCGTCCGGCCGCGGCGGCCGAAATGGTGTTGGTGCGCATCGCCTATGTCGCGGACCTGCCGACGCCGGATGAAGCGATCCGCATGATCGAACAGGGCGGCGGATCGTCGCCCGTGGTGGGCAATGGCGGCGGCCGTCCCTCGCCGATGCTGAACGCGCCCTCCGCGCAGTCTTCCGTGCAGATGCCATCGACGGCATCGCCTTCCGCGCCGACCATGAGCGCGCCGCGTGGCCCGACCATGCAGCGCGGCAATGCCGAGCCGATGCCGCGGCCGCAAGTCGGCCTGGCCGAGACCGCGCCCGTGCAGCAGGTACGAAAGATCTCGACCTTCCCTCAATTGATCGCATTGGCAGGCGAAAAGCGCGACCTGATGGTGCGTGGCGCGCTCGAATCCGACGTGCGGCTGATCCGCATCGAGGATGGCCGGATAGAACTCGCCATGGAGCGCACGGCTGCCCGCTCGCTGATCAATGATCTGGCGCGGAAACTGGAGATGTGGACCGGCCGCCGCTGGGCCGTGATCGTCTCCAACGAGCAGGGTCAGGCGACGATCCGCGAGCAACAGATCGAGCAGAAGAACGAACGCCAGCGCGCCGCCGAAGCCGATCCGCGCGTACAGGCGGTGTTTGCGAAATTCCCCGGCGCCAAGATGGAAGTGCGCTTGCTCGCACCCGAGATTCCGGAAGGCGATGACGACGCCCTGATCACCGATGACGGCGCCGATCTTGGCGACGACGACTAAGAGCATGATCCCGAAGGGTGGATACCGGCCTTCGGATCAGATCATACGCAAACACAAACGAAGGAACTCCGATGGCTGACTTTCTCGGCATGATGAAGCAGGCGGCGCAACTGCAGTCGAAGATGAAGGCGATGCAGGAAGAGCTCGACCATGTGGAGGTCGAGGGTGTGTCCGGCGGCGGTCTCGTCTCGGTGCGGATGACGGCGAAGACCGAAGTGAAGGCCGTGAAGATCGATCCGTCGCTGGTGAAGCCGGAAGACGTCGAGATTCTCGAGGACCTGCTGGTCACCGCATTGGGCGATGCCCGCCGCAAGGCGGAAGCCGCCATGCAGGAGAAGATGCAGTCGCTCACCGGCGGCCTCGGCCTGCCGCCGGGGATGGGGCTGGGCTAGCTCGCCCATCCTGCGTCCCGGACGCGATGCGGCGCGAAGTGCCGCTTCGCAGAGCCGGGACCGCACGACGCGCCGGAGATCGTGACGGTCCCGGCTCTGCGGAGCAGCGCAAAAGGCGCTGCACCGCGTCCGGGACAAGTGAATCATCGAACACGCACATGGCTCTGAACTGACATGGCCTCCGTTGCCGGACCTGAAATCGAACGCCTGATCCAGTTGTTGGCGCGGCTGCCCGGACTTGGGCCGCGCTCGGCGCGGCGGGCGGCGCTGCATCTGATCAAGAAGCGCGATGCGCTGATGACGCCGCTGGCTGGCGCACTGCAACTGGCGATCGATCGCGTTCAGGTCTGCAAGGTGTGCAGCAATATTGACACGGCAAATCCCTGCACCATCTGCACGGATGCACGGCGCGATCCCTCCACCATCGTGGTGGTCGCCGATGTCGCCGATCTGTGGGCGCTGGAGCGCGCCAATGCAGCGCCGGGCAAATATCATGTGCTCGGCGGCACGCTGTCGCCGCTCGACGGCGTCGGGCCGGGCGACCTGACCATTGATGCGCTGGTGGCGAGGGCACATGAGCCCGAGATCACCGAAATCATCCTGGCGCTGAATGCGACCGTGGATGGGCAGACGACAGCACATTACATCACCGACCTTCTTCAGGAGGCCAATGTGAAAGTCACCCGCCTGGCGCATGGCGTGCCGGTGGGCGGCGAGTTGGACTATCTCGACGAAGGCACGCTGTCGGCGGCGATGCGACAGCGCACACTGTTCTAAGACGGGACGACTTCTGATGACACGATCCGGATTCAAGGCGCAACTCAGCCGCGCCGCGGTGCTCGTGATTGCAGGCGCAATGACGACGATGGCCCATGCGGCCTCCGATGCCGATGAAGCGCCGGCCAAGCCGGTGGCACCGAAGGCGATGCATATTGGCGATGTGCTCACCGGCCAGCTCAATGCCATGCGCAGCCGCGATGCCAAGGGCAAGCGCGTCGATGTCTATCAGATCGTCAGCGAACCACGCCGCCTGCCCGCGCCGGCCGGGCTGTGCAATCTCGAGACTGGGCCGGAAACGTTCGAGATTGTGGTGGCCGGCGAAGCGCAGGCGACGCAGTTGAAGCGGCTGGTCGGCAAGGAAGTGGCGTTCAAGGTGAGCGAAGTCGCCTGCGCCGAACAAGCCGGACAAATGAGTGAGGCGCTGGTGACGAAGTGGAGTCTGGTGGGGAAGAATTAGGTCGTCATTGCGAGGAGCGTAGCGACGAAGCAATCCAGTCCTTTCTTGCTTGCGGCTCTGGATTGCTTCGTCGCCAAGAGGCTCCTCGCAATGACGGGGATTATATCCGCACCGGACCCAACGCCGCAAAGTGCCCGCGCCGCTGCAGCCAGAGCAGCAGCACCAAGCTGGGCACCGCGACCAGCATGCTGATCACGAAGAATAGCGGCCATCCCGTCGCCTGCGCGACATAGCCCGCGCCCGCCGACATATAGGTCCGCCCCACCGCAGCCAGTGCCGTCAGCAGCGCATATTGCGTGGCCGTGTGCAGCGGATTCTTGCAGAGGGCGGAGAGGTAAGCGACGAAGATCACCGTGCCGATCGCACCGGTGAAATTCTCCACCGAGATCGCCAGCGCCAGGGCCCATTGATTGACGCCGACCAGAGCCAGCCAGGCGAAAGCGAGATTCGACACCGCCTGCAGCACCGCGCCGATCCACAGGCTAGCCGCCAGCGAATAGCGCCGCGCGACAAAACCGCCGGCAAAGCCGCCGATTAGCGTCGCGGCAAGGCCGACGCCTTTCACGATCGCTGCATAGTCATTCCGCGTGAAGCCGAGATCGATGACGAAGGGCGCGGTCATGGTGCCGGAAAAGGCGTCGGTGAATTTGAACAGCACCACGAAGGCCAGTGCGGCCCATGCATCCTTGCGCGACAGGAATTCCGAGAAGGCACCGATGGCGGCGCGCAGCACGCGCTGGAACGCGCTCTCGCCGCGCGTGGCCGCTTCGGCCTGTACGGATTGCTCGGGCTCGGTGGCGATCAGCGCCGTTACCGTGCCGATCAGCACCATGGCGGCCATCGCCACATAGCCCCACATCCAGGCGGATGAGCGCGCGATGCCGGTGGACTCAAAGGCGCTGACCAGAAACAGGATGCCGGCGGTGGAGATCAGCATGCCGATGCGATAGGCCGCGACATAGGAGGCCATGCCGGCCGCCTGCTCGCTTTCCGGCAGGCTTTCCACGCGAAACGCATCGACCACGATGTCCTGGGTGGACGACATGGCCGCAACCAGCAGCGCGCCGAGCGCCACGAACAGCGGCGAGCGCGCGGGATCGGTGAGCGCCAGCAGCAGGATCGCGGCGATCAGCAGCAATTGCGAAAACACCAGCCAGCCGCGGCGGCGACCAAAGGCGCGTGTGAAGAATGGCACATGCAGCGCATCAACAAGCGGCGCCCAGAGAAATTTCAGCGTGTAGGGCGTGCCGACCAGCGCAAACAGGCCGATGGTACCGAGATCGACGCCGCTCTCGCGCATCCAGACCAGCAGCGTCGAGCCGGACAGCGCGAGCGGCAGGCCGGAGGACAGGCCAAGCATCAGCACGATCAGCACGCGCGGCTGCAGATAGACCGCCAGGCTCTCGCGCCAGGAGGCACGGGGCTGCAAGGTGGCGTCGGGCGTGTCGGGCGCTGTGGTCATGAATGCCTTGGGTTACAAAACGCAGTTCTCGCCGCCGTCATTGCGAGGAGCCCAAAGGGCGACGAAGCAATCCAGTGCCACACGAAGGAACGGGCTGGATTGCTTCGTCGCTACGCTCCTCGCAATGACGAGAGTGAACAAAAAGTAAACGTCCATGGTTAACGAAGCGTTGATCTCTTTGGTTAACCAATCGTCAGCAGGCATGGTTAACTCTTTCCTAACGGACATGGTTACCGCAAGGTTAATGCCCGCCCTGCGCATTGACCGCGCAACACGCGCAGATTAAATCGCCCGCCATGGCCATTCGTGAAATCATCATCCTGCCGGACAAACAGTTGCGGCTGATCTCCAAACCTGTCGAGACCGTCAACTCGGAGGTGCGCAAGCTCGCCGACGACATGTTCGAGACCATGTATGACGCCCCCGGCATCGGCCTGGCGGCGATCCAGATCGGGGTTCCGCTCCGCTTGATCACCATGGATCTCGCCAAGAAGGATGACGAGGAAGGCGGCAAGCAGCCGCGCGTCTTCATCAATCCGGAGATCATCGGCGCCTCGGAAGAGCTCTCGGTCTATGAGGAAGGCTGCCTGTCGATCCCGGAATATTACGAGGAAGTGGAACGCCCGGCGACGGTCCGCATCCGCTATCTCGATCTCGACGGCAAGACGGTGGAGGAAGAAGCTTCCGGCCTGTTCGCCACCTGCATCCAGCACGAGATCGACCATCTCAACGGCGTGCTGTTCGTCGATTACCTCTCCAAGCTCAAGCGTGATCGCGTGATGAAGAAGTTCACGAAGATCGCCAAGCGCGTGGGCTGATCGGGCTCACAAGTTTATGTGTCATGGCCGGGCTTGACCCGGCCATCCAGCTTTGCGGCCCAGATGGATGGCCGGGTCAGGCCCGGCCATGACAGCGTTGTAGGAAGCCACCACATGTCGCTTCGTCTGATCTTCATGGGCACGCCGGATTTCGCCGTGCCGACGCTGCTCGAACTCGTGGCCCATGGCCATGAGATCGTCGCCGTCTATACGCGCGAGGCAAAGCCCGCCGGGCGCGGCATGAAGCTGCAGCCGACGCCGGTGGCGCGCGAGGCGGAGCGGCTCGGCATTCCCGTGCTGACGCCGAAGACGCTGCGCACGGAAGAAGCGGAGACGCAGTTCCGCGCCTTCGATGCCGATGCCGCCGTGGTGGTCGCCTATGGCATGATCCTGCCGCAGAACATTCTCGATGCGGTGCCGCTCGGCTGCTTCAACCTGCATGGCTCGCTGCTGCCGCGCTGGCGCGGCGCCGCGCCGATCCAGCGCGCCATCATGGCCGGCGATGCGGAGAGCGGCGTGATGGTGATGAAAATGGATGTCGGCCTCGATACAGGCGATGTCGCCATGGCGGAACGTTTGCCCATCACCGATTCGATGACGGGACAGGATTTGCACGACGCGCTGGCGCCGCTCGGCGCGGACCTGATGGTGCGCGCCATGGGCGCGCTCGATCGGGGCGGCCTGCAACTCGCGAAGCAGAGCGAGGATGGCGTCGAATACGCGGCCAAGATCGACAAGGCCGAGGCGAAGATCGACTGGTCGAAGCCGGCCCGCGCCGTGCTGCGGCACATCCACGGCCTGTCGCCGTTTCCCGGCGCATGGTGCGAGGTGGAGGTCGAGGGCGAGACGGTGCGGCTGAAGATCCTGCGCTGCGAACTGGCGAAGGGATCGGGCGCGCCCGGCGAGCTGCTCGACGACCGGCTCACCATCGCCTGCGGCGACGGCGCCATCCGCATCCTCGAACTGCAGCGCGCCGGCAAGCAGGCCATGAAGCCCGACGAATTTTTGCGCGGCACGCCGCTGGTCGCCGGTGCGCGCCTGACCTAACCACACGTCGTGCGCGGGGCTTGACCCGCGCATCCAGCTTGAAGCCAAACTCCGTCGCAAGATGGGTTGCCGGGTCAAGCCCGGCAACGACAGAGACACACCCAATGCCGCGCTACAAGATGATCATCGAATATGACGGCATGCCGTTCTCGGGTTGGCAGGTGCAGACCGATGCTACGCTGACCGTGCAGGGCGCGCTGGAGCGCGCTGCCGAGGCGATCTGTGGCGTGCCGATCCGTGTCCATGGCGCCGGCCGCACCGATGCCGGCGTGCATGCGCTGGGACAGGTGGCGCATTGCGACGTGCCGAAGACTCTCGTGCCCGGCAGGTTTCGCGACGGAATGAATGCGCATCTGCGGCCGCATCCGGTGGCGGTGCTCTCCGCCGATGTGGTGGCGGATGATTTCGAGGCGCGGTTCTCGGCCGTGAAGCGGCACTACATCTACCGCATCACCAATCGCCGGGCGAATCTCGCCGTCGATATGGGGCATGTGTGGCGCGTGCCAAAGCCGCTCGATGTCGCCGCCATGCGCGAGGGCGCAAAGCGACTGCTCGGCCGGCATGATTTTACGACGTTTCGCGATACCGAATGCCAGGCAAAATCGCCGATCCGCACGCTGGATCAGCTCGATGTGGATCAGGACGGCGAAGCCGTGACGATCCGCACCTCGGCGCGCTCGTTCCTGCACAGCCAGGTGCGCTCGATGGTGGGCTCGCTGGTGTGGGTCGGCCATGGCCGCTGGACGCCGGACGACATGAGCGCGGCGCTGGAAGCGAAGAACCGCGCCGCCTGCGGCATCGTCGCGCCGCCGGATGGGCTGTATCTGGCGAAGGTGGATTACTGAAGACTGAACGGTCTCTCGGCCGTCATTGCGAGCGAAGCGAAGCAATCCAGTTCTTGCTTAAAGCCATCTGGATTGCTTCGTCGCTTTGCTCCTCGCAATGACGGGTTAGATCGTCTGGTTATACGCGCCGACTTCCGGATGCATCTTTAGCACGGCATTGATGGCATCGAACATGTCGTGCATGCGCTGCTTCGACACCGGGCTTTCGACCACCACGACCAGCTCCGGCTTGTTCGACGAGGCGCGG
>NZ_JBIISY010000397.1:0-3535 GCF_044340795.1 Tardiphaga sp. | reverse complement strand
TCGCGTTATTTTGCACTCAGCTTCGAACACTACATTTACGCATGTTAACCCTAGAGCAACCCTCGGTCCGAACGGACATGCCCCCACCAGCTATCCTGGCCATTGCAGGCGACGGCGCTATCGAAACCCCGCAACCATTGGTGCTGTCTCCGCTAAAAGGACTTGCGATGGCTCAGAGCGGGAGAACCCCAACGCCCTCACAAGCCAATGTAATGGGCGCTGGGCTTGCCGAAGTAATGATCAAACGCCCATCGGACGAAAGAGAAGGGGGATGGATTGCGTTGCGAGCCGGCGGTGGGCAGGTGGCGTTTTTTGTAGTAATTTGTATCGCAGTATTTGACAGCCAGTTCTCGATTTTCTGCGAAGCAAGCTAGATGCCAAAACATCATCATCCAGAACTGAAGAAGAGCCCTAGGTGGAGTTCGTCTGATCTTCAAAGGCTCCGATCCATGCTATTAGCTGGAAAGTGGGTAGAAGATATCTCTGCAGAGCTCTCCCGGACTCCTATTGCGATCAAGATGCAGGCCAGCTCCTTGGGGTTTCGACGTCCAACAATATGAAGGTCCGGATGGCCCGGAACAAAAGGTTGCTGACTTGCGTAGGTTCTTAACTCCTTAGAGACAGTCCTTCGATCATTAGCTCTCAATCTCCGACGAGCATGCGTAAAAGAGGTCGGAAGCCCACTTAAGATTCAGGGCGCCTATGGACGCGCAGTAACAAGCGAGCGGGTCATTTGCATGTCCCAGCATCGAAACGGGCCAGGACTTAGCTATCGGATCCAGGCGGGCGGTAGCTGCGACCGGTGTTGAGGTTGGCTGTGAGTTTGACTGTTCTTTGGTGATGTCCATCCGGAAATTTGCATTTTGACGTTGTGGGCTGAGATAGCCTCCCCGGAATGACTTCGAACGAGCCGCCAACGTTCGCTTTCATCACGATGGACCAAGCACCCGAGTTATTGTTCCGTTACGCCGGGGCTCGCTACACATCACGGTGCAGCTTTTTCGGTAATGTATGTTAGATTGCGGATCGGAGGCTTGCCGACCGAGGAAGAGTATGTCCCTCTCGATCACACTGATCGATCTCGCTGGGGCGGTCGCGTTGCTGCTCTGGGGCACCCATATGGTGCAGACGGGTGTGCAACGTGCCTACGGACCCGGACTACGCGCGTTGCTGGCTGGCGCGCTGCGCAATCGTTTTGTAGCTTTCATGGCAGGCCTCGGGGTTACCGCGCTTCTGCAAAGCAGCACGGCCACTGGGCTCATGGTAACGGGGTTTGCCGCGGGAGGAATGCTCGCATTAGCGCCCGCGCTCGCCGTCATGCTCGGAGCCAACGTCGGGACGACCGTCATCGTCCAGATATTGTCGTTCAACGTGGCGACGGTTTCGCCGGCACTTATTCTGATCGGAGTTCTATTATTTCGACGCGATACAAGCGCGCGTACCCATGATCTTGGACGGGTCTTCATCGGGCTCGGTCTTATGCTTCTAGCTTTACATCAGTTGCTGCTGATGATGACGCCCTTCGAGGATACTCCGAGCCTTCGCATGTTTCTTGGCGCGATCGCGACAGTCCCAATCGTTGCGGTCCTTCTGGGCGCTGCTGTTACGTGGGCGGTGCATTCGAGCGTGGCCGTGGTGCTGTTTGCGATGTCGCTCGCCGCCAGCGGCGCTCTTCCACCCAACGCCGCTTTCGCTCTCGTGCTTGGCGCCAATCTCGGGACGGCCGTCAATCCAATCTTGGAAGGGCCGGCTAATGGCGACCCAGCGGCTCGACGTGTGCCCGTCGGAAACTTCCTAATCCGACTTGTCGGGGTTAGCATTTGCCTTGCCACGCTCGATCCGATCGGACGAGCCATGGTGCACATCGACCCCGATCCGGCGCGCGCGATCGCGGACTTTCACACGCTCTTCAATGTTGTCCTTGCATCGCTTTTCTTCGGCGTGCTATCGCCCTACGCGCGATTACTCGAATGGCTGCTGCCAACCCGAACGCCGTCGGCGGATCCATCGCGGCCACGTTATCTGGATCCCGCAACCAAAGAGACGCCGGTCGTCGCGCTGGGAGCTGCGGCTCGTGAAGCACTCCGACTGGCGGATGTCCTGGAGGGGATGCTTCGAGGTGCGCGCGATGCAATGGCGAAGAACGACCGCCGGCTGATAAGCGAGACAAAGCGCCAGGACGATGTGCTCGACCGTCTCAATACCGCGATCAAGACTTTTCTCACTTCAATCGATCCAGAAGAACTCGGCGAAAATGACCAAAGACGGCTGGAACAAATTCTCGGGTTCGCCATGAAATTGGAGCAAGCGGGTGATGTCATTGACCGTAATTTGCTGCCGCACGCCATGAAGGGCCTCAAGCGGGGTCTCAATTTCTCGCTCGAAGACCGGGCCGAGCTATTAGCTATGATGGATCGCTTGATTATCAATCTGCGAGCAGCGGCTTCACTATTCATGACAGACGACAGTCGCGCTGCGCGCCTGCTGGCGGAGGAAAAGGTCTCCTTCCGGGAGGCAGAGTCTGTCGCAACCGCGGCCCATATAGACCGGCTGCGCACAGCTTCGCTGGCCACGGCGCAGGCCAGCGCGCTCCACCTCGATCTTCTTCGAGACCTGAAACTCGCCAACTCATATATCGTGGCTGCTGCAGCCTATCCCGTCTTGGAGCAGACTGGTGAACTGTTGCAAAGCAGGATTACACGCCTCAATTAGGCTCGCCAGGATCCCGTGAATCTGTCTCGCCTCGGGACTCCATATCTTCGTGGAACCGCGGACCGTTCGCGCTCACGTGATCAACGCCAGCAGCATTGCGATTGCAGAATGCTGCTTGATCGCCATAAGATCACCGAACGATGTCAAGGCGGAGTTTCCCATGGCCATCCAGACTGTGATGGATCATACGGGCGACACCCGGCATAGTTTTGACGCCGGTGATCGCGCGGCGATCGAAGTAGCTAGAAAAAGATTCTCAGAGTTCACAGGCGCCGGTTTCACAGCCGCTGTCCGGACCGGTCCAGGCGAGCAGCGGATCATTCGGACATTCGACGACAAGGCAGAAGAGACGCTCTTTTTCCCCCGCCTGATCGGCGGGTAGAGCGGTTGGACCCCGATGCCTGGTCGTTCGCTCTGACGACGGCCCTAGTCAGCCTGTTCGTCGGTGGTTCGATTGCAATTTGTTTGGGCGACCGACGGCATCGCGATAGATGCCATATGAGCCTCACCGATCGGGAGGCGCGGGGGTTTGCGCTTCTGATGGAGTGGCTGTCGCCTGAGCAGAGCCGATGTTTCGATGAGAACGGATATTTCGATGTCGTCGGGAGCGATACGTTGACGCGTTTCAGAATACATCGAGGGACCCAGGTGAACATCGAACAACTTGCACAGGACGGAAGAGCGATCCGTGCCTGGTGCGTCCTACCGGAAGGCGACTTGGTAGTCGGCGACGTGATGCTGGCGCAGAAGATAGCGCTTGAGAACAATGAAAGCGCCATACTATCCGTCGCGATTTCGTACGCTCATGTCAGGCGACATCGCA
>NZ_JBIISY010000161.1:0-14198 GCF_044340795.1 Tardiphaga sp. | reverse complement strand
GCCCATCTGTGCCGACGACACCGGAGACGAAGCGATGTCCTGGCCTTCCTTGTTGAGGCGGCCGAACAGTTCGTTGATCACCCAGTTGGCGGCGAGCTTGCCGTCGCGGGCCTTGTCCTTGAGGCCATCGAGCACGGCTTCATAGAACTCGGCGCTCTCGCGCTCGGTCACCAGCACGGCGGCATCGTAATCCGACAGGCCGAAGGCGCTGACGAAGCGTGCCTTCTTTTCGTCCGGCAGTTCCGGCAGCCCAGCCTTCAGTTCGGCGACAAACGCCTCGCTGAACTCCAGCGGCAGCAGGTCGGGGTCAGGGAAGTACCGATAGTCATGCGCTTCTTCCTTCGAGCGCATCGAGCGGGTCTCGCCCTTGTTGGGGTCGTAGAGCCGCGTCTCCTGATCGATACTGCCGCCGTCCTCGAGAATGCCGATCTGGCGGCGCGCCTCATAGTCGATGGCCTGGCCGATGAAGCGGATCGAATTGACGTTCTTGATCTCGCAGCGCGTGCCGAACGGCTCACCCGGGCGGCGGACCGAGACGTTGCAGTCGGCGCGCAGATTGCCCTTCTCCATGTCGCCGTCGCAGGTGCCGAGATAGCGCAGGATGGTGCGCAGCTTCGACACATAGGCCTGGGCCTGCTCGCTGGAGCGCATGTCGGGCTTGGACACGATCTCCATCAGCGCCACGCCGGAGCGGTTGAGATCCACCGAGGTGCTGGACGGATTGCGGTCATGCACCAGCTTGCCGGCATCCTGTTCGAGATGCAGGCGCTCGATGCCGATGGTGGCCGTCTCGCCGCCGTCCAGCTCGATGGTCACCTCGCCCTCGCCCACGATCGGCGACTTGTACTGGCTGATCTGGTAGCCCTGCGGCAGGTCCGGGTAGAAATAGTTCTTGCGGTCGAAGGTCGAGCGCAGATTGATCTGCGCGTTCAGGCCGAGACCGGTGCGCACCGCCTGGCGGACGCATTCCTCGTTGATCACGGGCAGCATGCCGGGCATCGCGGCATCCACCAGCGACACATGCGTATTGGGCGCGCCGCCGAAGGCGGTGGACGAGCCGGAGAACAGTTTTGCCTTGGAGGTGACCTGGGCGTGGATTTCCAGCCCGATGACCATTTCCCAGTCGCCGGTGGCGCCCTTGAGAAGCTTGGAAGTTTTGACAGGTGCGTTCATGGGGGCGTTTTACAGCGCGACGCGGCGCGGGAAAAGGGCGAACTCCGCGGCTACAGGATGGGTTGAGCGCGGCGATACCCATCCTGCGGCATCAGCAGGCCAGCGCCTCAATATGGCCGGCCCGGGTATAGTCCAAAAGCAACCTGTCACGCGTTACGAGCCGCCAGCCACGGGCACGAACCGTGGCTGCGAAAATACGGTCCGCAGGATCGTTGGGCGGCTTTCCCGGCAGGAATGACGACGCGATCAGCACGGCGGGTGAGATCTTTACGAGTTGCAATCCGGGCTTTTGCGATACGCGATCAAACCAGCTCTGCGGGTCAGAGCGCAAAGTCATGCGACCACGCGACACCAGCATGCCAAGCTCCCAGGCCGTGACCGGCGAAAGATATAGCGGTTCTCCGGACTCCGCTGCCCGTTTGAGCTCAGCAACAGCAGGGGCCGCAAGGGGCATACCTTCGAAGAACCAGACAGCCGCGCAGGTATCAAGGAGCAGGGCCATATTTTTTCTCGATCCAGTCCGTCAGATCGGGATCTGCTGGTTCGGTAAGATCGACGCCGGGTGCGATCGTGACCGTTCCCTTCATGCAACCGAAAAGAGGATGGTGGCCGGTCTCAATGTTGGGCGGTGCGTCGCGGTCAATCGAGGCACCTCGGCGGAAGGTTAGCTCCCCTGCCACAAGATCGACTGCCTCGCTGCGAAAGCCCGCGGCCAGCCAGGCCTTGTCCTCAGCCCCGGCCGGCGCATTGCTCCACCATGCGCGCTCCTGCTGGGCGGCGGCGGGTAGTTTGAATCCGACGATCTGCTCGATCTGGGCAAAGCTCAGGCGCACTTCGCGGCCCGGCTGGTTCTGCAGGAACTGGGTCAGCGGCTCATAGCGGCTCATGGCACTCTCCCCATCAGCACGACTAAGCTAACAACCGATCCACAACACATCAAGGTTGGGCCGGCCGCTCACATCCCCGCGACGAATGCCTTGAACACCGGGCTGGCCCGCAACGTGTCCCTGCCCGCTGCGATGACGTCGTCCACCTGCGCCTGCGGCAGCGTGAAGCGCGTCGGGACGCTCTCCAGCACGGCGGCCCGCTCCCCATCGAGTTGGTCGAAACCGAGGCGGCCGACGAAGAATTGCAGGTCGCGACAATTCCAGCCCGGGCGCGCGCCATAGCTGGCGCGCTGCGCTGCGGACAAGCTGCAGCGCCAGGCGATCAGCGACGACTGATAGTCCTTCATGGTGCGATCGAAGGCGGTGTAATTCGCACCGACGCTGGCATCCATGGTGGTATCCACCGCGGCCTTCAGCAATTCGATGCCATCCGGCCCCTGCACCGTGTTGACCCAGTTGCCGGACAGGCCGGTCTTGGCGTCCACCACCAGGAACAGCGCGCGCCGCAGGCGCACAGCCTGCTGTGGCGACAACGGCCCGTAGGGCGTGTCCGACGACTCCCGCGTGATGGTGAAGCCGGCCACGCCGTAATTGTCGACAAGGCCGCCATCCATCAGCTTGATATAAGGCACAGCACCTTCGCGATAACGGATGATCGCTTTGGCGTAGTTGTTGAGCATCGGCGAGGCGTTGCGATTTGTCGCTGCACGCTGCACCCAGGCCGGCAGCGGCGTGTTGCACTTGCCGGGGAAGGCCTGCACCACGCCTGGCGCGAAGGCGATCGGCACGGCGGCCGAGGTCGCCACCGCCTGCGAGACCGGGAATTTTCCGATATCGCTGCAGATCGCATCAAAGGCCGTGGCGCCAAACACGAAGGGCACGCGGTTGTAGATGTCGGATGCGTTGATCCACACCCGGGGCGAACCGGTCTGCCGCGCCTGCCCGTAGGTGATGCCGTCGAACAGATTGGCATCGAGCCATTTCGTGAAGGCGGTGGAATCGTTGATGCCGCCGCCGAGCGCGCGGCCAATCGTGCCAAGCGACAGCTGCGTCTGCAGCCCCGCCTCGGCATTCTGCAGCAGGAAACGTTCGCGGAAATCGACAAGTGCCGCGCGTTTCTTGATACCGAAATAGGCCGCAGTGACGGAGCCGCCGGAGACGCCCGAGATGAAATCGATGCGATCGACCATCTTGTCGCCGGAGCGCGGCATGGTGATGTTGTCCATCTCCTGCAGCACACCGAAGGAATAGGCCGCAGCGCGCGTGCCACCACCCGAGAAAGCGAGACCGATCATCAGATCGTCGAGCGCGGCGGGATCGGCAAAATTGAGCGCGAGATTGTCGGTGGGGCCATTCGGGCCGACCGGTACGTTGACCGGCTCGTTATAGACCGAGGCGCAACCCAGCAGCAGCGCACTCGCCGCCACCACCGCCCCCAACGAACGCAACCTACGCATCGCCATCGCACTCACGAATGTCTCACAGGCATCGACAACGACACAGCCGTCCCCACAGCAACGGGAGTTGTCATGGGGAGACTAAGGCAATCGCATACAATTTGATGCAATCCGAAAGCCACAGGTGCCCGCGCACCGCCAACGTGGTTATTGATTGGATAAGAACCGCCCTTGTAGCCCGGATGGAGCGCAGCGCAATCCGGGGCCGGCTTTTAGCTATCTCTGCTGTCCCGGATTTCGCTTCGCTCCATCCGGGCTACAGACCTACCACCACTTCTTCGGCGTAAATCGCCCGGACGCCTGTTCGATCACCTCGCCGAGGGAGAACAACGTCTCTTCGTCGAACGGACGACCTATCAGCTGCAAGCCGAGCGGCAGGCCCTGTGCGTCCTTGCCGGCCGGCACGGCGATGCCCGGCAGGCCGGCCATGTTCACGGTCACCGTGAAGATGTCGTTGAGATACATCTCGATCGGATCGGCGCCGCCCTTCTCGCCAATACCGAAAGCGGCGGACGGCGTAGCGGGCGTCAGGATCGCATGGATGCCCTTGGCAAAGCAGTCCTCGAAATCCTGCTTGATCAGCGTGCGGACTTTTTGCGCACGCAGATAGTAGGCGTCGTAATAGCCGGCGGAGAGCACATAGGTGCCGATCATCACGCGGCGGCGGACTTCGGCACCAAAGCCTTCGGCGCGGGTGTTCTCGTACATGTCGACGAGATTACGGCCGGGCACGCGCAGGCCGTAGCGCACGCCATCATAGCGCGCGAGGTTCGACGAGGCTTCAGCCGGCGCGACGATGTAGTAAGCCGGCAGCGCGTATTTGGTGTGCGGCAGCGACACTTCGACGAGTTCGGCGCCAGCCGCCTCGAGCTGCTTCGCGCCATCCTGCCAGAGCTTTTCGATCTCGGCCGGCATGCCGTCGATGCGGTACTCCTTCGGAATGCCGATCTTCATGCCCTTCACGGATTTTCCGATCGCGGCCTCATAGTCCGGCACATCGCGATCCACCGAGGTGGAGTCCTTCGGATCGTAGCCGGCCATCGAACGCGTCAGGATCGCGGTGTCGCGCACCGTGCGCGCAACGGGCCCGGCCTGATCGAGCGACGACGCAAACGCCACCGTGCCCCAGCGCGAGCAGCGGCCATAGGTCGGCTTCAGCCCGACAATGCCGGTGAAGGCCGCCGGCTGGCGGATCGAGCCGCCGGTGTCGGTGGCGGTGGCGCCGAGGCAGAGCCCCGCAGCAACGGCCGAAGCCGAACCACCCGACGAACCGCCGGGTACGAGGTTCACGTCCGAGCCTTCGCGGCGCCACGGATTGATCACGGGGCCGAAGCACGAGGTCTCGTTCGCCGAGCCCATGGCGAATTCGTCATTGTTGAGCTTGCCGAGCATCACGGCGCCGTCGCGCCAGAGCTGGGCGGTCACGGTGGACTCGTAAGGCGGCACGAAATTGCCGAGGATTTTTGAGCACGCGGTGGTGCGCACGTCCTTGGTGGCGAACAGATCCTTGATGCCCAGCGGAATGCCGCCGAGCGGCCCGCCCTCGCCCTTCGCGATCTTACCGTCAGCAGCCTGTGCCATGGCGCGCGCCTGATCCGGCGTCTCCAGCACATAGGCATTGAGGACGCGCGCAGCTTCCATCGCTGCAAGATGCGCATCGGTCAGTTCGACCGACGTGAAGGACTTGTTCGCAAGGCCGTCGCGGGCCTCGGCGAGCGTGAGCGACGTCAGATCTGTCATCTATTTATTGACCGGGCTGCAAAAGAACGGAGAGAGCGTCTTGTCGTTTTCGGGGGCTTCGCCATTGAACATGGCGCGGCGTTTCTTGTCGTCTTCGATCTGCGCGGCCTGCACCTTGTCGAGGATGGCGTCCATGGCGGCGTCGACATCCTTCATCTCGCCCTGGCGCTCCATCTGGTCGAGGTAGTCCATATAGAGCTGATAGGACTTCTCATCGTCGCACAGCAGGCACATGGCAGACTCCTGTCTCGGTTACTCGACGACTTTCGGCACCAGGAAGAAGTTATCGTCGGCATCCGGCGCATTACGGGTGACGAGATCGACGATCTCGCCATCGGTGACGGCGTCGATGCGCTTCTTCATTTCCATCGGCATCACCGAGGTCATCGGCTCGACGCCGTCCACATTCACTTCCTGCAGCTGCTCGACGAATGCGAGCATGGCGTTCAGTTCGCCCTGCAGATGGGGAACCTCGTCCTCCTTGACCGCGATGCGCGCGAGATGCGCGATACGGCGAACGGTGGCAGCATCAACCGACATTTATATAGGGCCTCTGGGCGAAATCTGCCTGCCCTATAGCAGATGGAGGTTTCGCGCCGCAACCGCGCGGGGGAACTCGCTCGGCCGTAGGGCGGATGAGCGGAGCGTAATCCGCCGGCCGATTGCAAAGCTGAAACTCCGCGGCGGATGACGCCTTCGGCTTATCCGCCCTACGGTTTGAGCCCAGCCATCCGCTCCAACCCATCTTTAGCCAATTTCCGCGTCAGCTCCGCCGCCGGCAGTTCGCCGCCGAGATGCACCGCCTGCCCGGCCCAGAGGTTGGAAAAATCCGTCTTGCCTCCCTTCTCCGCGGCCGCCTTCAGCGGGCCGAGCGCCGTGGCCGCATGCGGGAACGCCGGGGCATCCGGCGACACCGGACCGACCTCGCGCATCACGCGGTTGATGACGCCGCGGGCCGGACGGCCGGTCATCACATTGGTGATGACCGTGGTTTCGTCCGAGGCCGCTTTCAGTGCCGCCCGATTCGGCGCAGCAAGGGTCGATTCCGGCGTGCGCAGATAGGCGGTGCCGATCTGCACACCTGCTGCTCCCAGCGCAAAAGCCGCCGCGATGCCGCGGCCATCGGCAATACCGCCAGCGGCGATCACCGGCAGTTTCACCGCATCCACCACCTGCGGCACCAGCGACATGGTGCCGGGCTGGGTGGCGATATCGTCGGCCAGGAACATCCCGCGATGACCGCCGCCATCGGCGCCCTGCGCAATGATGACATCGGCCCCGTTCTGCGCGAGCCAGATCGCCTCGCGCACGATGGTGGCCGAGGCGAGCACGATGGCGCCCGCCGCTTTCACGCGCTGGAGCAGCGGCTGCGGCGGCAAACCGAAATGGAAGCTGACCACTTCGGGCTTCACCTCCTCCACCAGCGCACACATCACCTCGTCGAACGGCGCGCGGTTGGCCGCATTGATCGGCGCGGCCGGGTCGATGCCGTGTTCGCTGTAATAGGCGCCCAGCCGCTTCCTCCAGCGGTCCTCGCTGGCCGCATCGGCCTCCACGGGGGTGTGGCAGAAGAAATTCAGATTGACCGGCGCCGGGACCTGCTGGCGGAACACCTGAATCTGCTCGCGCGCCTTGTCGGCCGAGATCATCGCGCAAGGCAGCGAGCCCAGTCCGCCGCCCTGGGCCACGGCGATCGCCAGCGCCTGGTCATGCGCGCCGGCCATCGGGGCCTGCACTATGGGAGCTTCGATCTTCAGCAAATCGATCAAACGACGGTCCGGCCACATCGCAAAGAACCTCACTTCAACGAGCAGAATGCCGCTCGATCCTGCAGCATTCGTGCGGCAACTGTGGGACCAACTTGCGTCGCATGGCAAGCGTGCTAATGGGTCGCCATGCCCGCTCTCATCCTCCCCCTCATCGACGCTGCCGCGCATCTGCCGGCCCGCGGCGCGCTGATCGGCCTCGATCTCGGCACCAAGACCATTGGGGTTGCGGTATCCGATCCCGATCGCCGTCTTGCCACCGGCGTCGAGACCATCGAGCGCAAGGCGTTCAAGGCGGATGCGGCGCGATTGCTGTCGCTTGCCTCGGAGCGGAACATCTGCGGCATCGTGCTGGGCCTGCCCATCAATATGGACGGCAGCGAGGGGCCGCGGGCGCAATCGACGCGGGCCTTTGCGCGCAACCTGGCGCAGCTCACGGACATGCCGATCGGCTTCTGGGACGAGCGGCTTTCCACTGCCGCGGTCGAGCGCGAGCTGATCGCCAACGATGTCAGCCGCGCAAAGCGGGCGAAGGTCATCGACCAGCACGCGGCCATCTTCATCCTGCAGGGCGCGCTGGATCGCCTCGCCGCCCTGTCGCGTTCTCCGGACATTCGCTGACAATGCTGACCGTGTTTGCGGCCCTGGTGCCGGTCTTCCTGCTGATCGTGCTCGGCTTCGGCCTGCGTCGCTCGCTGATGAAACAGGACGTCATGTGGATCGGAGTCGAGAACCTCGTCTATTACGTGCTGTTTCCCGCCCTGCTGATCCTCAGCCTCGCCCGCGCCAATCTGAAATCGGTGCCGATCGCCGGCGTTGGCGGCTCGCTTCTGCTGTCCGTGATCGTGATGTCGCTGCTGTGCCTCGCGTTGCGGCCGCTGCTGGCAAGGGCCATCGGCCTCAGTGGCCCCACCTTCAGCTCGCTGTTCCAGGGCGCCACGCGCTGGCAGACCTTTGTCGCGCTCTCCGTGGCCGGCAATCTGTGGGACCAGCTCGGCATCACGCTGGCCTCGGTGGCCATGGTGGCGATGATCCCGCTGCTGAACGTGCTTTCGGTCTGGGTGCTGGCGCATTACGCGTCGCCCCAGCGAATGTCGTGGCCGGTGCTGCTCAAGACCATCGCCAAAAATCCGCTGATCTGGGCCTGCATCATCGGTATCGCCATCAATCTCGCGGGTTTGCCGATGCCGCGGCCCGCGCATGAATTCCTCGATGCACTCGGCCGCTGTTCCCTCGCCATGGGTCTGCTGGTCGTCGGCGCCGGGCTGCAACTGGAAGGGCTGCACAGACCCGGCGCGGCGGCGATGCTGACGGTCGTGCTCAAGCTGGCGGTGATGCCGCTGATCGCCATCGGCCTCGGCGTCACCTTCGGCCTCAGCGGCACCAGCCTCGCCGTGGTCGCCTGCTGCGCAGCGGTGCCGGCGGCGTCAAATGGCTATGTGCTGGCGCGGCAGATGGGCGGCGATGCGCCGATGCTGGCGCAGGTGCTGACGATCCAGACGGCGCTGGCGGTGCTGACGATGCCGGTGTTCATCGCGTTTGCGGAAGGGATTCAGCCGTAGGGCGGATGAGGCGGAGCCGTAATCCGCCGCGGAGTTTCAGCTATGCCCTCGGCCGGCGGATTACGCTGCGCTCATCCGCCCTACGGTCAAGCCGAGATAACGCCCTTCATGATCAGCAGCGTCTGCACCGTTGCTGCAAAATTGTTGAGGGCGTGAAGCCAGATGGTCAGCCAGGTCGAACCGCTGCGATAGCGCAGATAGCCGAACAGCAAACCCATGGTGAAAACCTGGGTGAACAGGAACGGATCGTAATACTGCGCGTGCATCGCGGTCCAGACCAGCGATGACAGCATCATGGCCCCGACCGGCCGCAGGAACGATTCCGACCAGCCGCGATACAGAAAGCCGCGCGCCAGCAGTTCCTCCGTGATCGCAGCGCCCGCCGTGAGCGCGATCACCAGCAGCCAGAGCGTGCCATCGGCCTGCGCCGACTTCACCACCTCCAGCATGAAGCCCGGCGCCGATTTGTGGCCAGTGAGTTTTGCCATCACCTCCCACGCGCCGACCAGGACAATCAGCGCCACCGTACCAAGCAGCCAGTTCTGCCAGGAGGTGTTGCGCAGTCCGAGATAATCGGTGGAGGATTGTCGCGCGATGCGGATCGCCAGCCACAAAGCGAGGCAGACCGCGGGCAGTCCCATGATCACCGAGAGCGCCACTGTCGTGCCACTGCTCACGGCGCTGGCGATCAGACCGACATCGATCGGCTCGCCGCTGCGCAGCACCTGATAGGCAACCACCGTAAGCTGGCCGAGCGACATGGCCGCGAAGGCCAGCACGCCCCACAGCGTGGTGCCCCAGAATTTCCAGACCCGCGGCGGCTTGGTCGCCGGCGGAAGGTCGGTCGGTGCCGGCGTGTCGATGGCACTCACAGTGGCAGCGCCCGCTCGAGCAAGCCGCGGGCCTGCGCCTCGCCGATATCCGCCGCGCCGAACAGCATGCTGCGCGGGCCATCGAGGCGGGTGCGGGCGAACAGTTCGGCATGGGGCGGATGGATCAGGTTCAGCGCCGCCACCGCCGCCAGCATCGCCAGCGACTCCACCACCTGCCGCGCCGAGCGCTCGCTGTCCTGGCTGAGCAGGCCACGGATCACGAAGGATGCGACATCCGATGCGCCGGGCAGCCCCCGGGTTTCCAGCATCAGTTCCTGCAGCACGCCGGTGGCGGCATCGCCTTCGCGCGACAAGGCACGCAGCACGTCGAGGCACATGACATTGCCCGAGCCTTCCCAGATCGCATTGACCGGCGCCTCGCGATAATGCCGGGCCAGAATGCCTTCCTCGACATAGCCATTGCCGCCGAGGCACTCCATCGCCTCATAGAGGAAACCGGGCGCGGATTTACAGACCCAGTATTTCACCACCGGCGTCAGGAAGCGCATGTAAGCGGCTTCGGTCGGATCTTCCGGCGCCTGATCGAAGGCGCGGCACAGGCGCATAACGAGCGCGGTGGTCGCCTCCACATGCAGCGCCATGTCGGCGAGCACGCTCTGCATCATCGGCTGATCGGCGAGATGCTTCTGGAACACGCTGCGATGGCGCGTGTGATGCAGCGCGTGGACGAGCCCCGAGCGCATCAGTCCGGCGGAGGCGATGGCGCAATCCTGCCGCGTCAATTGCACCATCTGGATGATGGTGCGGATGCCCTTGCCTTCCTCGCCGACGCGCAGCGCATAGGCCTCATCGAACTCGACCTCCGACGAAGCGTTGGAGCGATTGCCGAGCTTGTCCTTGAGGCGCTGGAAATTCAGCGCATTGAGCGAGCCATCAGGCCGGAAACGCGGCATGAAGAAACAGCTCAACCCGCCCTCTTCCTGCGCCAGCACGAGGAAGGCATCGCACATGGGCGCCGACATGAACCATTTGTGGCCGGTGATCTGGAACGCATCGGCATCGCGCTTCGCGATGGTCATGTTGGTGCGGACGTCGGTGCCGCCCTGACGTTCGGTCATGCCCATGCCGAGGGTCATGCCCGATTTCTCGAACCACGGCTTGAAACTGGGATCGTAGGTGTTGCTGCCGATGATCGGCATCGCGCGTGCCAGCACATCCGGCTGCGCGGCGAGCGCGCCGACCGCGGCGCGCGTCATGGTGATCGGGCACAGATGCCCGGTCTCAACCTGCGCAGCCATGTAGAACTTTGCTGCGCGAACGGTCTCGGACGCGCGGCCTTTTGGCTTGCCGTCCGCGGTCCATGTCGAATTGTGGATGCCGGCGGCGACGCTTGCGGCCATCAGTTCATGATAGGCGGGATGAAACTCGACCTCGTCACGGCGATTGCCGCGCGCATCAAAACTGCGCAGTTTCGGCGTGTTCTCGTTGGCCCGCCGCGCGCGATCGGCCATCTCGGCCGAGCCCCACTGCTTGCCAAAATCGGAATGCGCGATGAAAGCGCTGGAGGCGTCATTGAAAGCCAGCGCATCGACCAGCGGCCGGTCCAGCTCGAACAGATTGACGTCCTCGAAAGGCGGCGACTGATTGAGGACCGCATGTTTGGCGGAGGTGGGAGAAGTCATCAAGATGTTCCGGCAGCAGGAGCGTGGTGCGAATCATTTTACGATGGATCGGGCCTCAATACGAGGCGCGCTCGCCCGTAGGATGGGTAGAGCGGAGGCGCGCCAGCGCTGGAGCGAAACCCATCAGCCGAGCTCGCGGCAATCGACGGAATGATGGGTTTCGCTTCGCTCTACCCATCCTACGCTTCGAGCTTTCACCGCCTGATCGGAAAATCATAAGCCTTGTTGCCGACACCCGGCATCGAGAAGTGCCACCATTCCTTCGCATAGTTCACGAAGCCCTGCCTGCGCATGGTCGTCACGAGAATGTCGCGCCAGCGACGTTGCGCCGCGCTGATCCCACGCGACGCGGTCCACGCCTTCGCGTCGGAGCAGTCGTATCCCGTGCCCATGTCGACACTCGCTTCCGGGGCGCGCTGCGCTTCGGAGGCGATGCAATTGCCGTATGCGCGATTGGGATCGAATGGCGGCGATGTCACTGGTGCGCGCAGATCGACCAGCGTCAGATCGATCGCGGCACCGGTGGAGTGGCCGGAGCGCTCGGCGATATAGCCGAGGCGAAACAGGTCCGCCTTGTTGAAGGATGGATTGTAGCGCTTCTGTGCCGGCGTCTCGTTGCCGTCCTGCGCCCAGGCCACCATGTCGCGCGAGGCGCGTGCCGGGCGATAGCAGTCGAGCATCTTGAGCGACAGGTTCTGCGCCTTCAGCTCCTGCTGCACCTTTGCGAGCGCCTGCCCCACCGCCCGTTTCACCACGCATTCCGCCGCGTCATAGCCAGCGAGCCTGCGGCCGACGAAATTGTTGACGCCGGCATAGCGGATGTCCTGCTGGATGCTCGGGTCGAGATCGCGGAGGAAGATGAAATCATCGGGCAGAGCCTGCGCAGACGTCGGCGCGCACATCGTCACCATCGCTGCTGCGAGAAGACGGCGCATCACCGGATACGCTCCGAATTGACGGTGAGCTTGCTCAGCGCCGTATCGGTATAGCGGCTGCCGGGATAGACATCGTCGATGACGAATTTCAGCCATTGCGCTTCCACCGGCGTCGTCAGTGTCCAAGTCTGCACGCCGGAGCGATCGTCCAGTTCGAGCGGAATGCGTTCGCCGGACGACGTCTGCAGCAGCAGGCGACGCACGCGGCCATTCTTGCGATAGATGTCGTCATCCTTCTGATAGCCGTTGCGGAAGACGAAAGAGCGCACGCGACGCGGGCTGTCGAATTCGACGGTGATCCATTCGCCGACGCCCGGGCCCTGCCGCCCCTCCACCCACGCCACGCCTTGCGGACCGCTGAACAGATTGGCGGGACCATAGGCATTGTTGAACTGGCCGGGCAGCACCGAACTCACGCAATAGGTTTCCGCACCATTGCGGGCGCAGACCTCGTTCGACGCGCCGGGTCGCGGTGCAGTGGCAGCACGTTCCGCTTCGGCCTGCTTTGGCGGAATGGCGGCCACATCGACGCGTGGTGGCGGCGGCGCGATGGCCGCCTTCGGTGCGTCGATGGAGGTGCCGGCGAGATAGATGCGGCCGCCGAGCGTCTGGTCGTAATAGGCGGGCGTCTGTTCGTGGGGCGCAGGGTTGCCGGCGCGGTCGGTGGCACGGAGCGCCAGTGCCGCCACGCGCTCCCGCGTTTCCACCGCGAGATCGCCGAGATGCAGGCCGGGTTTTACCAGTTCCTCGGCGAAGATGCGGGTGAAGACGGAATTCGGCTCCGGGTCCCGGTCGGTCAGGCGATCCAGCGCGGTCTGGCCGATGCCGGCGGAATAGATCGTGAAAATGCCGCGCGCCGGCTTGGCGTCTGCCAGGCCGCGCGAACTGCCGATGGAACGACCGGCATTGCGCGGGAACGGATTGTCGCGACAGGCATCGATCACCAGCAGCGCCACGCTCACGGATTTCGCCTGGATTTCGGCGATGATATCCGGCTCGGCCAGCGAGGCGCCGCGGACGCGCGCTTCGGCGCCCTCATTCACCGGCGGCACGTCGCTCGGCACGAGATAATTGACGCCGCCGATGGCGACGCCGTGGCCGGCGAAGAACAGCGCGGCGGTGTCGCCGGGAGCGAGTTTAGCGGTGAAATCGGACAGCCGGTCCACCATGGCCTGGCGGCCGAGATTGGTGCCGATGGTGACGTCGAAACCGAGGGACGTCAGCGCGCGGCCGATGGTGCGGGCGTCGTTGACGGCCTTCTGCAGCTGCTGGGCAGCAGGCATGTTGGTGTAAACGTCATTGCCGATGACGAGCGCCACGCGCTTGGCCTGGGCTGCCGGAGCGGACAGCAGGACAATAAGACCTCCGAGAACCGACCAGATCGACATTGGCGTCTTCATCGGATCTCGCTCTGACGTAGGGCGGATGAGCGTAGCGTAATCCGCCGCTACGCCGAAGAGGCGGATTACGCCTTCGGCTCATCCGCCCTACAGCCGAGCGAATCCGGAATTATTGCAATTCTACCATGACACCCACATCCCGGGGGATAACCCGGAACCCGGCGATCCGCGCTTGCCCCCTGCGGCAACGAGCCCTATAGCATTTGGCTTTAATGACCAGCGCCCCCAAATCCAGTTTCGTCTTCGCGCACCGGCATCTGCTGGGGATCGAAGGCCTGAAAGCCGCCGAGATCACCGGCCTCCTCGACCTGTCCGAGGAATATGTCGAGCTGAACCGGCAAGTCGACAAAAAGCGTTCCTCGCTGCGCGGCCGCACCCAGATCAACCTGTTCTTCGAGAATTCGACGCGCACGCAGTCGTCGTTCGAACTCGCCGGCAAGCGGCTCGGCGCCGATGTCATGAACATGTCGGTCGCCTCCTCGTCCATCAAGAAGGGCGAGACGCTGATCGACACCGCGATGACGCTGAATGCGATGCATCCGGACATTCTGGTGATGCGCCATCATGCCTCCGGCGCGGTGGAATTGCTGGCGCGCAAAGTCGACGGCTCCGTGATCAATGCCGGCGACGGCGCACATGAACACCCGACCCAGGCACTGCTCGACGCGCTGACCATCCGCCGCAACAAGGGCCGGATCGAGGGCCTCGTGATCGCGATCTGCGGCGACGTGCTGCATTCGCGCGTGGCGCGCTCCAACATCAT
>NZ_JBIISY010000396.1:0-3581 GCF_044340795.1 Tardiphaga sp. | reverse complement strand
CAATGCGGAATTTGGCACATCGACTGATAATCACGTAATGACCGAAGTCTACGTGACTGATCTACAGAAGTATATCGTCCAGGATGCGACCTTCAATTTCGTCTACCGCAATGATGACGGTGACATTCTCTCATTCTACGAAGCTAGGGCGCTGCTTCACTCTGGAGGCAATCTGAATTTTGACGGTTTCGCTAACTACCGTTCGTACATCTATGGTGAGATTGAGCCGGCGTTGAGCGAGACGCTTCAGCAGTACTTTCGCGATAACTATTTGGATTTGGTTTACTGGTGGTACGGGGCGGATGGCCTTCCCCACGCAGAGGCGGTGGCACTGTTTCTCGATGCTGGCACTGCGCACGATCCAGCCAGCAATCAAGGGGGCGTATTTGCAGATCACGCCGCTGCGCTGGCTGCAATTGATCAATACGACTCTCAAGGTTGGACGCAGGCGGCTCAGACGTTGCGCGGCCAAGGGTACTACGTTTCTGGTTTTGCCTTCGGTGATGGGCTCACAACCTACACGTCGCAATGGCTCACGGTTCGGCTGGCGAATGGAGAGTATATCTCGGTTGAGCTGCAAAGTGGGGCCATACTTCAAGGTTCGCTTGACCAATTAATGAGCGAGGCGACTGGTGGGACGATTCGCAATCTAGGTGCGGACGTCTCTTTGTTCCTCGATCCATTCTATCTTTTAGCGGCGAACGGAACGCTCATGCGGGCCGGAGGACCGTCGCTCGGGGCGTATGACAGAGGCGGAACGGCTGTTGACGATAGACTAACTGCCACCGCGGAATTTACGCGGGTCTTCGGCTACGAAGGCAACGACATGCTTTACGGTGCTGGCGGGGCAAGTCTTCTGGTCGGAGGCAAAGGGGATGACAAGTACTTCATCGGCGATACTCTCAACTTGGTGATTGAGAAGGCCGGCGAGGGGTATGACACGGTCATCACGGATGTGAGCTATACGTTGACTGCCGGATCGGAGATTGAGCTGCTGCGTACCTATGGCTCAGCTACGATGACGCCGGTCTCGCTTACCGGGAACGAGTTTGCCAACACCATCGTTGGGAACGATGCAGCGAACACGCTGGATGGAAAGGCGGGTGCCGATACTATGTGGGGATATGGTGGCGACGATAGGTTTTTCGTCGACAACATCGGCGACAGAGTCGTCGAGGCGGTCGGTGGCGGATACGACACCGTCATTACGAGCGTCAACTACACTCTCACGGCAGGGTCGGAAATTGAATTGCTGCGCACTTACGGTTCGGCACTTACGTCGCCGCTCACACTGGTGGGCAACGAGTTCAATAACATAATAGCTGGAAATGACGGTGCTAACACGTTGGACGGCAAGGGCGGCGCCGACACACTGTGGGGATATGGCGGTGATGATCGCTACTTTGTCGATAACATCGGTGACCGCATCGTTGAGGCCGTCGGTAGTGGGTACGACACGGTTGTAACCGACACGACCTATATTCTTAATGCGGGTGCCGAAGTCGAATTGCTGCGCACTTACGGAACCGCCGGCACGCATGACGTCAATCTGTTCGGGAACGAGTTCAACAACATCGTCGCTGGCAACGATGGTCGGAATGTTCTCGGCGGGGGCGGCGGAAACGATACTTTGTGGGGATACGGTGGGTCGGACACGTTCTTCTTCTTCGGCCCGAACGAGGGTGCCGACGTAATCGCGGACTTCACTCCCGGCGAAGATAAGATCGCATTTTCGCGGGGCTTCAACATGCCCGCAGGCACCTTGGCCGAGGCGGGCGTGGACTTCGTATTGGGCGCGGCCGCGACAAGTCCGGCTGCGAGCGTCGTCTATAACGCCAGCACGGGCGGATTGTATTGGGACGTTGACGGCTCGGGATCTTCTTCGGCCGTTTTGCTCGCGACTTTAGCCAACCACGCGACATTGCAGCAGTCGGATTTCTTCATCGTTTGACGGCGCGGCTTCCGCGTCTTTGAGCGTTCTCTGATGCGTTATTCTGCGCGTGGATTAGTCGCGTTTTTCGCAGGCCTTTGTTGCCGATGCTGATGAGTGAGAGCGGAGGCCCCGCCTCCTGATAGTCTAATCTGGAATTCAAGCCACCATACCCGCCCAGCACCGGCCGCGCGGAAACTATTCTATCGAGACCCCACCAATCACGCGGTCCCTCATCGCGGCGGAGCCGAGGCTGTTGCTACAGCTTCCCCGGTAGTCGTCTCGTCCGCGCCGAACTGGTTGCGGCGATCATACGCAGGCTGCCAGTCGTCCAGCGCGGCCGAACAACCACGAAAAAGATCGGATGTTCGTACAACGACATCCTGACACGCCTTTATCTGTTCCTATGCAGAGGGAATGGTGGCCATATTGATTTAGAGATAAGCTGAGTAAAGTTGTCGTCGATTGATGATCGTGTGGATGACACCCACTCCACGGCATCGATGTGCCAGAATGTTGCTGATAGCAACTCAGAGGGGAGCCATCCACAATGCATCCTACCACAATCGGTTTTGATCTCGCCAAGCATGTTTTTCAGGCGCATGGTGTCGATGCGACAGGCGCGGTCGTTTTTCGTAAGAAGCTCCGTCGCTCGGAATTCATTGCGTTCTTCGCCAAGCTTCCTCCTTGTGTCATCGGTATCGAAGCCTGTGGAACGGCCCATTATTGACCGTGCGGTCCATCTGCACACTGCGGCAATCGCGGATGAGCAGGGCCGCGCGCAGATCGCTCATGCTTATGCCACGACCTGTTACGGATCGCAGGGATTGACGACGACGCGGACTTTTGTGCTCGCTGATCCCTTCATGGACCGTCACGACATTCATGTCGCGGCAAGCCGCGCGCGTGAGGAGACGCATCTCTTCATCGACGGAAAGAAACTCGATGCCCGCGTGAAAAGTGCGCGGCTCCTTGGGACCGCGACAAGCCGGTCGGGATGCAGGACAGGCTGGATGCGCTCGCCGCCGCGCTTGGCCGCTCAGGCGTCACCCAATCGACGCTCGATTATGTTCCGATGCCGCCTCGGCAACTGACGATGACGGTAGATCAGCGTCTCGGTGAAACCGGGCAGGCGCAAGAAGCTGTGCCGCCTGAGCCGACGATTGCCCAGCCTGAAAATCGGTCGCCCGTCCCCATCAAGGACATCCGTCGCTCGCGGGGACTGTCCCTTGACTGAGCAATCTCATTCCAGGCTCCCGAAGCATAAACGGGATATGCACGCGCTCGCTGGAGGGATTGCGCAGGGGGCGGGCGCGTCTACTGCGAGCAAGGTCGTTGACAACTGGCCCAAGGCCATCCCCGTCACCGAGCGCGAGATTGAGGTGATCGAGACCTATTTGAGTGACGTTCTCGATGCTGTTCTCGCTCAGTGTAGATCGGGGCGTTGACGTGCGAGCGACGTTTTCTGGCGCCGAATATGGGGCACAAAAGT
Organism: Tardiphaga sp.; assembly: GCF_044340795.1. Taxonomy (GTDB): domain Bacteria; phylum Pseudomonadota; class Alphaproteobacteria; order Rhizobiales; family Xanthobacteraceae; genus Tardiphaga. The sequence continues at coordinate 159 of NZ_JBIISY010000396.1, read as the reverse complement.
CGAATTTGCGGTTGAAGAACGGGCTCGAAAGCTCGTTTCGGATGCATGTCGAGTAGACCGGGGTTGCTATTCCGATTGAGTAGCGATCGAGTGCCGAAAAGGAGTTTGAGTGATGGGCAAGACGTCGCGTATGCGATCCTCTGAAGGCGAAGAGTTCGG
>NZ_JBIISY010000395.1:0-3591 GCF_044340795.1 Tardiphaga sp. | reverse complement strand
GACACCCTCACCGAGGATGAACACGCGGTGCTGATCCGCACTGCGGTCGGCATCGCGCGCGGACGTCTGCGCATCATCGCGGGCGCCGGATCGAACTGCACATCGCACGCCATCACGAGAACGCGCATGGCTCAAACCGCCGGCGCCGATGCCGCGATGTCGGTCGTCCCTTATTACAACAAGCCGACCGCCGAGGGTATCACGGCGCATTTCCACGCCATCCTGAGCGCCACGACACTGCCGGTCATCCTGCATGACGCGCCCTCGCGCTGCGTGCGGGCTTTAACCGACGATATCATCCTCGATCTCGCGGCCTCATCCCGCGTGATCGGACTGCGCGATGACAATGGCGTTTTATCCCGGCTTGCGCGCCTGCGCCCGTTATTGCCGCCGGGCTTTCGGTTACTCACCGGGCATGATGCGACGTCCCTGCCCTATCTGCTCTCCGGTGGCGATGGCGTCGTTTCAGCAGTGGCGAGTGTCGCACCGCAGCTCTGCCGAGGCATGTATGTCGCTGCGCGAAAAGGCTGCCCGCGCTATGCAACCACGATTTCGGACATGCTGATGCCACTGGCAGAGACACTGGAACCGGATCAGGCGTCATCGATCGTGAAATATGCGCTCAGCTTACGGGGGCTTGGACATGCATCGGTGCGCTTGCCACGCACGCCGCTGGATGAGACCGGGCAAGATCTGGTGCGAACAGCGATGGGGGCGATCTGGGCGTCGCCGGAGGAAGTGATGTCATTGTAGCCCGAACATGACCGGGGTCTATACGCTACGAAAGCGTCCGCTATTCCTGCGGGCACTTGCTTTCCATCTTCTCCCGGTATTTCGGCCCGGGGCCGCGCATATAGTGTGCGGCGGGCTGATAGATATCCGGACCGGCCACGAACCGCCAGGCCTGCACGAGCAGCGACAGCAGACGCACCATCATGGCGCAGTCCTGCGAGACGGCTGCGTCGTAATCCGCATGCGACGCATGTCGACCTGCGCGAGTTCACATCGCGCGCGCCGCATCTTGTCGGCGACCAGAGCCATATGCACGGCGGCGATCGTGCCCCTGACATGTTTCCATATCTGCCGGATGGACACGCGAAGCCGCTTCCACTGGATATCACCGGAATGATGGACGATCGGTGCGTCGTTGCGGCTGATGAGCCAGGCGCGATAGGCGCTGTCCGCAGAGAAATCATGCGCCTGCGTGTCGCGATTGAAGAACATTGTCATGTCGTTGTCCGTTTCACTGATGTGCCCGGCCAGACCCACCGGGACACGTCAAAGATGCAGACAACGCCATAGGAATACGAGATGAGACGCCATGCCACGTCATAGACGCGGCATATAGACGAGTGACATGCGCCTGTAGCCCAAACAAAAAAGGGACCGGAAGCTTGCGCCGCCGGTCCCGGATGATGGCAGACGATCTTACTGGAAGATCCTGACTGCGCTTTGCAGCGTCAGCCAGACGCCCCAGAGCAGCGGCACGCCGACGAACAGCCAGAACGCGGCGGCCGAGGCGTCGAGACCGCCCTTGCCGATGCCGTAGGAGCCGCCGCCCACCGAGGCCGCTTCCGCGCCCTTGGCCTGCATGGCAGCAACCTCTTCCGGCTTCATGAACCAGTGTGCAGCCAGCGGCTTGACCAGCATGTTGCAGATCAGGCCGACGACCAGCATGCCGGCGAGGATATACATCGTGAAGTCATAGACCTGCGCCCGCGGCACGCCGGCCTGGATCTGGAATTCACGGATATAGTTCACCACCACCGGACCGATGATGCCGGCGGTCGCCCAGGCCGTCAGCAGACGACCGTGAATGGCGCCGACGAACTGGGTGCCGAAGATGTCGGCGAGATAGGCCGGCACCGTGGCGAAGCCGCCGCCATACATCGACAGGATGATGCCGATGGCGAACACGAACAGGACCTTGTTGCCCGTGGCGGCGAAGGTCGGCACCAGCGCATAGAGCACGATGCCGAGAATGAAGAACGTGTAATAGGTGTTCTTGCGGCCGAGCTTGTCCGACAGCGACGCCCAGAAGAAGCGGCCGCCGATGTTGAACAACGAGATCAGACCGGCGAAGCCTGCGGCGATGCCGGCGATCGCAGTCTTCTGCGCAGCCGAAAGCTGGCTGAAGGAGAGATCCGGTGCGCCGATCAGCTTGCCGGCGAAGATTTCCTGCAGCATCGGCGAAGCCATGCCAATCACGCCGATACCAGCCGACACGTTAAGGCAGAGCACCAGCCAGATCAGCCAGAACTGCTTGGTCTTGTGCGCATTGTCGAGATGCACGTGACCGGTGGTGATCATCTTGTTGGTGGTGGCCGGCGGGGTCCAGCCTTCCGGCTTCCAGTTCGGCGGCGTGATGCGATAGGAGAACGCGCCGATGGTCATGAACACGAAATAGATCACGCCCATGGCGAGGAAGGTCTGCCAGACGCCGACATCGGTGGGCGTCTTGAAATAGTTCATCAGGATATTGGCGAGCGGCGAGCCGATCATGGCGCCACCACCGAAGCCCATGATCGCCATGCCCGTGGCCATGCCGCGACGGTCCGGGAACCATTTCACCAGCGTGGACACCGGCGAGATGTAGCCGAGGCCGAGGCCGATGCCACCGATCACGCCGGAGCCGACCCACAACAGCCAGAGCTGATGGGTGTAGATGCCGATGGCGCCGAGCACGAGACCGCCGCACCAGCACAGCGCCGACACGAAACCCGCTTTGCGCGGACCGACGCGTTCGAGCCAGCCGCCCCAGATCGCAGCGGCCGCGCCGAGCAGCACGAAGAACAGCGTGTACATCCAGCCGAGGCTGGCGACCTTCCAGTTACAGGTGGTGGTGAACAGCTCGGTCATGAGCGACATGCCGTCGCAAACTTCCTTCGCCGCAGGATTGGGAATGGCCTGCGACAGCGGCAGCCAGAACACGCTGAAGCCGTAGGCCATGCCGATGCACAGATGAATGCACAGTGCCGCTGGCGGCACCATCCAGCGATTAAAACCAGCCGTCGCGATGATGCGCTCGCGATCTAACAAACCTGGCTTTGCGCCAGACAGACTTCCGGCATTGCCAACAGTTGTCATCAAAAATCTCCCCTGCAGTCGACCCTTCTGAGCCGCCTGCGTTCCAAAACAGTCGTGTCGTCAGTTCATTCCCCAGCCGCGTGCAGACGACAGATTCTCGCGCGTAGCTGATTAGAACAGGACCAAAGACCGCTTCGGGAGTCGATAGGGAAAAAGTATCAATTTGCGAAATTTCTCAATTATCTCAGTGGTATACCAGAGGCTCAATCATCATTTGCTATCGCAGCATTCATTTTTTCGATCATGAAAATGATCACCTCGTCGCGACGCTCGGTGCTGTCGATGCGGTCGCCGGCCTGCTGCACTAGGACGGGAATATCGATCACCGCCATCGGGTCCGTACAATGGACTTCGATGCGATCGCCGACGGGAAGCGTTCGCAAGGCCTTGCGGGTCATCAGTGCAGGCAGCGGACATTTCAGCCCGGTGAGATCGAGTTTGGTCGCGGTCACGCGAGGGCTCCGATTGATGCGACGGCGTTATATCCGGACGCCGCCGAATGTC
>NZ_JBIISY010000160.1:0-14303 GCF_044340795.1 Tardiphaga sp. | reverse complement strand
CCGGTGCGCGCTGCTGTGCTGGTAGTCGACGCCGAACAGCATCTTGTGGTCGATGAAGCCGGTGCGGAATTTCGCCTCGGCCTGGTTGTCGACGACAGCGCCGCCGAAATCCTCGACCACCGAGGTCTTGGCGCGCTGGATCTGGTTCGGATTGGCCGCGCTCGTATAGCCTGGATTGGCGGGGATCGCGTAGAACTCGCTGTTCAGGTGCTGATAGCGAAAATTCTGGCGCACGGTCCAGACGCTGTCGAAACGATGTTCGAGCTCATAGCCGCTCGAATACCATTCACGGCGATAGCTGTCATGGGAGGGGTCGCCGACATAGAAGCTGGTCGGCAACCGGCCATAGGGATTGGCCGGCACGCCGCCGATGCCCGGCATCAGGCCCTGCGCCGGCAGATAGTTCGGCTGAAAACTCTTCGGATCGTTCTGGTAATGATTGAGGAAGGTGATCCTGGTGTCGTCGGTCGGCTTCCAGGTCAGCGACGGCGCGATAAAGACGCGCTGCTGCTGGGTGAAATCCACCGAGGTGTTCGATTGCATGCCGAGACCGGTGATGCGGTAGAGCAGCTGCCCTTCCTTGTCGATGCGTCCGCCGATGTCGAAGGCCGACTGGATGCGATCATAATTGCCGGCCAGCGCCTCGACCTCGCCATAGAAGCCGCGATCGAGCGGGCGCTTGCTCACCATGTTGATGAGGCCGCCGGGATTGGTCTGGCCATACAGCACCGAAGCCGGCCCCTTGATGACCTCGACGCGCTCGAGGCCATAGGCATCGATATTCGGCACGGCGTAGGAAATGCCACGCTGCATCTTCAGTCCGTCGAGGAACTGGGCATAGCCCGCCGTAAAGCCGAAGCCACCGAAGCCGCGGATGAAGACGTCATCGAAGCGATTGCCCGGACGCGAGCCGGCGAGCACGCCTGCGGTGTAGCGCAGCGATTCCGCAACGGTGAGCGAGCCTTGCTGGTCGATCTGGTCTTGGCCGACCACGGAGACCGACTGCGGATTCTCAATCAGTTTGGTGTCGGTCTTGGTGCCGGTGGCGCTCTGCTCGGCCACATAGCCAGGCACGGGGCTGGTCGCCGTCTCGCGGGCCGACACGGTGCTCGGAACGGCTGCGGCTGGCGCACGCTGGGGAGCTGCGCGGGTCGCGGCCCGCCGCGCGGCGCCGGACGGGCGCGCACTGCGCGCGGTCCGGCCGGCGCGCTGGGCGGGCGAACTCACCACCACGGGCGGCAGTTGCGACGCACTTGCTGCGGGCGGATCGCTCGGGCGCGCGGTTTGCGCAATGGCGTGGAACGAGCTTCCCGACATGAAAAGCAAGCCCAGCGACACGCAGACCGGTCGCGATGCGCTGCGAACCGCTGCAGAAAATGTGCACGTCATGATAATCCCCGCCCCCAAATGACTTCAGAGGCGTTATTCAGTTTGGCGCATGCTTTCGCAATCGACGTGACTTTCGATATTCGCGCAGTTTCTTTCGATCCAGTTTGGGATCGTTTTAGTTTCCGCATCAGGACTTGCGCAGCTTGCTCGGCGACACGCCGAAGCGCTGGCGAAAGATCGTGGTGAAATGGGCGGGTGAATAGCCGACCCGATAGGCCGCTTCCGACACCGTCACCTCGCCGCTCGCCAGCATGCGATGCGCCTCCTGCAACCGGTGATCCTGCAGCACGCCGAATACAGTCGTCCCGAAAGCGCGGCGAAAGCCAATGGTCAGCTTGGACGCGCTGAGGCCGACATCGCGCGCCAGTTCGGCCAGCGATGGCGGCTCGTCGGCATCGGCGATAAGCCGGTCATAGGCGGCGTGGACACGCTGCAGGTCGGCCGCCGAGAACGGCTGCTCCTCGCGCTCCGGCTGCCGAAGCATCGGGTCCAGCGCGGCGGCGACCAGCTCGAAGCTCTTGCCGGCCAGATACATGTTGCGCATCGTCCCACGCATCGGACAGGTGACGATCTGCGACGCCAGCGATTGCAGCACCTGATCGCCCTTGGCAACATGCAGCAGCGGTTTCTCGGCCTGCTCGCGTTGCCGCTTCACCGCGGCGAGATCGATTCCGAGCGCATCGAGCGCAAGGGAATATGCGACCTGGATGATGACAAAATGCAGCGGCATATCGCCCGCGATCCAGCGGACGCTGTTGCTGTCGTGCTCGTTCAGGATGACGCAGGACTGTGGGCCGCTGATCTCGACCAGCGGGTGCCCTTCGAGCTCGATCTGCTCGCGTCCGCTGAGGACGACCACCACTTTGAGGCCGCGCTTCAACGGGCCTGCACCAGACGACTTCGCCCCCAGTTCATTGATTCCCGACGAGATGATCAGATCACCAGCGAACAGCTTCAGGTATTGGCGAGACTCCGGTCGATTGATGCTCTCGCCCGCTTGGGCGATTGTCGCTGTCCTTTGTGCCATGTCCCCGCTCGGCTTGGTGAAGAGCGACACTAGACGAAAACGACATGATACGGACGCCACCGAATTAGAATGGCTCTATTTTTCGAAGGTTGCGATCCGCCCCACGCCAGACCCTGTCATTCACCGCCGAGACCTCAGCGCGTGCGGTCGCGACAATCCAGGTCGTAGACTCATAAGATCGCAGACACAGTCGCATTGACGCGAGCTGGACCATGCCAAGGAAGTTCGCGGCCAGTTTGTCATAGCGCGTAGCGACACGTCGGAAATGCTTCAGCTTGGAAAAGAACCGCTCGATGAGGTTGCGCTCACGCGCAAAGATAAGCGCCGGTGGTGTCACCTTCTCCGGGCAGACCTTGATTTTCGTACCTGTCGCTGTCGGAATTCACTGATGCCGCTCGTCATGTCTGAGTGAAGGCAACGGAGACAACCAAATGCATAAATGGGTAATCGCGTGTCGGTGTGAGAAAGTCTCAATCTCTGCTGTTGGTCGCCCGATAGTGAGTTCGGCTTGCTTTTGTTCGGACTGCCAGGCTGCCGGGCATGACATCGAACAACTTCCGGATGCCCCAAAGCTCGTCGGTGATGATGGAGGAACCTTCGCCGTGCTTTTCCGGAAGGATCGCGTAAAGATGATGCAGGGCCAGGATTTTCTGCGTGAGCACCGTCGCAATCCTGACAGCCCTACGCGACGTGTGATCGCGACCTGCTGCAACAGTGCCATGTTCCTCGATTACACGAAGGGTTTCTGGCTTAGTATCTACACAGACCGGTTCGTTGCTGAGGCACCAGCCCTGCAGACAAGGACGATGGTTAAGCAACGCCCCCAAGGCGTTACTCTGAAAGACGACGTCCCGAACTACGACAGCTTCTCGGGAAAGTTCATGGTCAAGCTCATGCTGGCATGGGCATCAATGGGCTTCCGGTCGCCCCAACTCGGCGCCATGTCGTCCATAGCCGCGCCGGTTCTGCCAAGAAGCTGAATGTCCGCACTTCAGTCATTTCGGCCGTCGCTAGTTTATGGGTTCACGGCCTAATGCGCATCGATCCACCCGCTTCCCTCTAACCGCGGATCTCCAGCGACGCCGGCGGTTCGTCGCGCGGACCGATGAAGCGTCCGAAAACACGCGCGAGCGCGGCACCCACACCATTCATCAGCAAGAACATCGCCGGCACGAAGATCAGCGACAGCAGCGTGGAGACGATCAGTCCGCCGATCACGGCCACGGCCATCGGCGCGCGGAATTCACCGCCGACGCCGAACGCCATGGCCGACGGCACCATGCCGGCTGCCATGGCGATGGTCGTCATGATGATCGGACGCGCGCGATTGCGGCCGGCCTCGACGATGGCGGCAGCAGGGGCAACGCCCTTCGCCATGGCTTCGACCGCAAAATCCACCAGCATGATCGCGTTCTTCGTCACCAGTCCCATCAGCATCAGCACGCCGATCACCACCGGCATCGAGATCGGCATGTTGAAGAGCAAGAGCCCGAGGATCACGCCGCCGAGCGACAGCGGCAGCGAGGACAGGATCGTGATCGGCTGCAGGAACGACCCGAACAGCAAGACGAGCACGGCATAGACCATCAGGATGCCAGCCCCCATGGCCAGCACGAACCCGTCGAAGACCTCGGTCATGATCTCGGCATCGCCGGTCTGCCGGATCGTCACGCCGGGCGGAAGATTGCGCGCCGTCGGCGTGGCCATCGCCTGGGCGATCAGCGAGCCCAGGGCGTCGGTGCCATCCATATTGGCTTCAACCGCGACCCGGACCGCACGGTCATAATGCTCGATCACCCCCGGCCCCTGATTGAGCGCGATATCGGCGACCGATGCCAGCGGAACAGCCGCGCCATTCCTGGTCGGGATTTTCAGGTTCTCCAGCTGGGCGACTGATCTCCGCTCGCTTTGCGGGAGTTGCACCCGGATCGGGATCTGGCGATCGCCCGCATTGAACTTGGCCAGATTGATGCCGACGTCGCCGATGGTCGCGACTCTGACGGTGTCGGCGATGACACTGGTCGAGACGCCGAGATCGGCAGCCACGCCTTCCTTGGGGCGGATCCTGACCTCCGTCCTGTTCAGCGGCGCGGTGGACATCACCGCGACCAGATTCGGGATCGCGGCGATATCGCGCTGCAGGCGGCTGGCGACGTCGGTCACCGTCGCCGTGTCCGGGCCACTCACGATCAGGGCCATGTCGCGCTGGCCGCCCTCACCTACCTTCCAGGAGCGGATATCCGGCTCCCGCGCCATCAGCGCCGCAATCTCGGTTTCGACGGCCGACTGTTTCAGCGATCGCTCGTTCTTCGGCGTCAGATTGATGGTGAAGGCAGCAAGCCGGGTGTCTTTCTTGCCGAGATGCCGTCCGCCGTCGACGAAGACCGACTTCACCTCGGGCAGCGACCGGATTCGTGCGACGATGCGATCGGTCACCACGGATGTCTCGGACAACGTGGCGCCCGGCGCAAGTTCGACCATGAACAAGGTTCGGGCATCATCCTGCCGTGGCACGAAGCCTGACGGCAGCAGCACGGTCGATGCCAGCGAGGCCGCGAAGAGCCCCAGTCCCACAGCGAGCGTTGTCCCCCGATGGCGGACCGTCCAGCCGATCACCTTCATATAGGCGCGCATCAGGCGCCCCTCGCGCTTCTCGACATGCGTTGTCGGCCGCAGGAAATACGCCGCGAGCACCGGCGTCACGAAGCGGGCCACCAGCAGCGACACGAACACCGAGATGGCGATGGTCAGGCCGAACTGGACGAAATAGCGACCGGCGATGCCGGGCATGAACGACACCGGCGCGAACACTGCGATCAGCGCGGCCGTGATCGCAATCACCGCAAGGCCGATTTCATCGGCGCCTTCCAGCGCCGCGCGATAGGGCGACTTGCCCATCCGGATATGGCGATCGATATTCTCGATCTCGACGATCGCGTCGTCGACAAGAATTCCGGTCACCAGCGTAATGGCGAGCAGGCTGACGCCATTGAGCGTGAAGCCGAGCAGATGCATGGCCCCGAAGGTCGGGATGATCGAGAGCGGCAGGGCAATGGCGGCAATGACCGTCGCGCGCCAGTCTTTCAGGAACAGGAACACGACCAGAACTGCCAGCGCCGCGCCCTCGAACAGCGTGTGCATGGCAGAATGATAACTGCCGATGGTTGCCGACACCGATGAATCGATCGCCTCGAATACGAGGTCCGGATAAGTGGCCTGCAGCTCGGTGATCCGTTTCTCCACGCCGGCGGCAACCTCCGCATCGCTGGCGCCGCTGCTGCGCGACACCGAAAAGGCCACCACGGGCTCGCCGTTGAAGCGCGCGAAGGTGCGCGCCTCCTCGACCGTATCGGTGACCTCGGCCAGTTCGTCGAGCCGCACCTTGCGGCCACCCGATACGACAATCGACGTCGCCTTCAGGTCCGCGATGGAGCTTGCCGCAGCCAGCGTGCGGATCGACTGTTCGCGGCCGCCCACCTCGCCGCGTCCGCCGGCCATATCGGCGGCGGTGATGCGCAATTGCGCATTGACATCGGCCGCGGTGACGCCGAGCGCCTGCAGGCGGTCCGGCTGAAGTGTTACCCGCACCTCGCGCGCCGATCCGCCGACACGCTCGACCCCGCCCACTCCGCGCACCGCCTGCAGGCTGCGCGCGATCTTGTCCTCGACCAGCCACGACAGGTCGGCAGCCGTCATCGCTGGCGCCTTGACCGCATAGACCATGATCGGAAGCCCCGCGATATCCACGCGGCTGATGATCGGCTCCTCGATCGTGCGCGGAAGATTGACGCGAATGCGCGAGACCGCATCCTTCACGTCGTTGAGCGCGCGATCGACATCCACTTCAAGCCGGAACTCGATGGTCGAGACCGACGCCCCTTCCGAAATGGTGGAGGTGATATGCTTGACGCCGCGGATGCCTGCGATGGAGTCTTCGACCCATTTCGTCACCTGGGTCTGCAATTCCTCCGGCGCCGCGCCCGATTGGGTAATGGCGACCGAGACGATCGGCAGATCGATATTCGGCATGCGCGTCACCGCCAGGCTCCGGAAGCTGGCAGCGCCGAGCACGGCGAGTACCAGAAACAGGATCACGGGCGCGATCGGGCTGCGGATGGCCCAGGCGGATACATTCAGGCGCACGTGGCCCCCTTGTGTTCAATGATGCCGATGGACGGCGTGACTATTGCGCCAGGCGCTCCGAACCGTCCGGATCGCTCATCGCGGCGGTCGACGTTCGCTTGGCGTGGATGGCGCGGACGCGATCGCCATCGCGCAAAAAACTTCCCGCGCGCAGAACCACGGCTTCGCCCTCGGACAGACCTTCACGGATCTGGACGTTGTCATTGTCCGCAAGACCGATGCGCACCTGGCGGAATTTCACGACGCCTGCGGAGACAACGAGAACGCTGACATGACCGGTGTCGCCATAGAGGACCGCGGTCTGAGGAATGGTGACGCCGCGTTTGCGCTCGACCTCGATGCCGCCCTTGGCGAAAGAGCCGATGCGCAGCGCCACATGCGGGTCGAGCTTGATGCGCACCTTGCCAAGACGCGTCGTCCGATCGACCTCCGGATAGACCACACGGACACGGCCCTTCACCCGCTCGCCGTCGCCGAGTTCGATCCAGGCCGGACGTCCCTCGCGCAGCATCGGGAGCTTTGTCTCGATCACGTCCCCTTCCAGTTCGATTTCGCCGCGGGCGATCAGCCGGAACAGCGGCTCGGCTGAGGCCGACGCGGACATGCCGACACGCGCCGTTCGGCGGCTGACGATGCCGTCTTCCGGCGCACGGATGTCGGTCCGCGCCAGCCGAAGCTGCAATTCATCACCCAGCGCCTTGGCCTGCTCCAGATCGGCCTTGGCGCTCACCAGACCGTTGCGGGCGAATGCCGTCCGTCCTTCGGCCTGCCGGAGCGCCGATGTCCGCGTCTCCAGCACCACCGCCGTGGCGTTGCCGGTCTGCATGAGTTGCCTGGCGCGTTCGAAACCGAGCCGGGCCTCGGTCTCCGCGGCTTCGGATTGGGCGATACTGTTCTCGGCTTGCGGCACCGCGGCAGCGGCCTTGTCGATATTCGCCTTCTGCTGCGCGATCTGGCGATCGACGAGGTCCCGCGACAGCCGGGCAAGCACCTGCCCGCGCATGACACGCGCGCCTTCCTCGACAAGGACCTCGGTCACCCGATGCCCCTCGATTTCCGGCGTCACGAGAATCTCGTCGCGAGGCACCAGCGTTCCGGTGACGACGAGATCGTCCGCGATCTCGCGAACAGTCGCGGTCGTCACGCTGACGACGGGCACGACCGCCTCTGCCTTCACGGGCTCGGCCTCGGCCCGGTGCGGGATCACAGCAGTCTGTGCTGCCGCGACAAGCACGATGGCAGCAATCATTCGAATGGTCTTCATCAGCTTCGCTTCGTTCCCGGACATCACACAACGCTAATCAACAAAGGAGGCGCCCACGGGGCGAAAGTCCGGATCCTGGCGCAGTTGATTCTGCTGCCATCGCAACAGTTCCTTGCAGCCGCGTGCACGTCGATCGCCGACGCGCTCCTGCTGACAGGGAAGCGGCATCGCTTGAGCACTTCGCTCCGGATGCCCTTGAACGGCTCCGCCAGTCGCATCGACCGAGCGATCATGTTGTTCGAAGGCCGCCGACGTGCGTACATCCATCAACGGATAGGCCGCGATCGCCAGCAAGTTGACTGTCGCCGCGATGAACAGACCCATCATGATCCGGTCTCCGGCCGACGTGACAGTCAGCCTCGCTCCAGTTGCCTTCATGATCTCTCCATCGACGGCCCGACGCAACGACCGCACCGAAATGTACTTCGCGGTCGAGCAACGGAGAGAAGCGTGCCATCCCTACATTGCGCCTGCATTGTGTGGATTGCGGAAGGATACGATTTTCGAGAACGTATCAGTGCGCGAGCGGCAGCGTGAGCCGGAAGCAGGCGCCGCCGCCGGGATGATCGACAACGGCGAGATGGCCACCATGACGAATGGCGATCTCGCGCGCGAGGCTGAGGCCAAGTCCGGCGCCGCCGGCGCGCGGGTGCAGGCGATGGAACGGCGCGAAGATGTTCTCACGCTCGGCGTCGGGAACACCGGGACCGTCATCTGCCACCTCGATGGCGCCGTCATTTGTCACGACAAGCGCGATGCGTCCGCGTCCGCCGCCATGCTCGATGGAATTCTGGATGAGGTTCGTCACGATGCGCTCGAGCGATCCGGAGTCGCCGTTGACGATGACAGGACGGCCCGGCTCTTCCAGGGAAAGTTCGTAACCCGCGGCGATGGCAAGCGGTGCCAGATCGGCAACGGCGCCGCGGCACAGCTGAGCCAGATCAATGTGACGGAACGGCATGTCGTCACGCCCGATGCGATGCATGTCCAGCAATTGTTCCGCGAGGCCGGCGATCCGCGCGGTGTCAGTCTGCAATTTGGTCTTGTAGTCATCGACAGGCATCGCCGCGATGCGGGTCTGCAGGATCGCGATCGGCGTCCTGAGCTCGTGCGCGGCGTCGAGGATGAAGCGGCGTTGTCGCTCATAGCCGTCGTCGAGCCGTCCCAGCGCGCCGTTGATCGCGTCGACCATCGGCAGGATTTCCGAAGGCACATCGGACACCGGGAGGCGATATCCCCGTCGGTCGATATCGATCGTCTTGGCTTCCCGGGCGACATTTGCCAGCCGCTTGAACGTACGGCCCACGATCATGGGAATGGTGACCGCCGTGATGATCGTCAGCAGCACCATGATCGGCACGACCAGAAGATTGGCCAGAAAGAAAACCGCATAGGTCATGCTGACCAGCTTGCCGCGGCCGAGCACCGTGACGTTACCCGTCGGACCGGACACGTTTCTCACGATGGCCAGAATCTCATGCGACGATCCGGTGTCGCGAATATCGGCAAAACTGATGCGATCGAGCCGCCCTGCAATCGCTTCATAGATCGCCGGCACCTGCCCTTCCCGCACGATTTCTCCTGAACTGACGCGTGCGACAAACCAGAGATCTGGAATGGTCGCGCGGAGCTCCTTGAGCTCCTTGGTCTCCGTCAGTTGGACGCTGCCGTCTTCGTTCCGAACCAGTGCGCGCGCGACCGTTTCGGTGAAGCCCGGATCCGACAATGTGCCGTTTCCGACCGCCTGCGCCACATAGACGATGAAGGCGGTGGCGACGACGATCAACACTGCGGCTTGCAGCAGCAGCAGTTGGACGATCAGTCTTCGGCGGAGGGAGCGCGGTTTGCTGCCTGCCATCACGCGATGGGCCGCAGTAGATATCCGACACCGCGAATGCCGTGGATCTCGACTCCGGCGCCAGCCTCGCTGAGCTTCTTGCGCAACCTGGAAATATGAGAATCCAGTGAATTGGACTGGATCGCGTCGTCGTAATTGTAGACGGCCTCCTCGATCGCACTGCGCAGCACCGTGCGCCCGTGGCGACGTATCAAGGCCTCCAGCACGAGCAGCTCGCGCCTGGGCAAATCGATGACGGTCCCGGCGACGCTCGCTTCGCGGCCATCGAGATCGAAGGCGAGTTCGCCGACGCGCACATGCAGCGGCCGCCGCTCGGCCGGACGCCGCAGCACCGCCCGGATGCGCGCGAGCAGTTCGTCGATCGCGAAAGGCTTAGTGATGTAATCGTCGGCGCCATGATCGAGGCCGCCGATCCGTTCCGGCAGCGAGCCGCGCGCGGTGATGACGATGACAGGAACTTGCGAATTGTGCGCGCGCAGATGCCGGATCAGATCGATGCCGTCGCCGTCCGGCAATTGCCGGTCGAGCAGGATGACGTCATGCGCCCCGTCCCGGACGGCCGTTTTGGCGATATCCAGCGTCGGCACGTGATCGACGATCGCGTCGTGCCGCTGCAACGCGGACGTCAGCGCTGCCGCCATCTCCGGCTCGTCCTCAACCAACAACAGACGCATCGATACCTCGCCACCTACAAGCGCGGGCCATTGTGATGGACGTCGATTGCAGGAACATTGCGGCATCGGGCCGTGTTCCAGAACGCGGTCCGCGGCATTGCACGCAGGCACCGTATCGGGAGCGACATTGCGACGCGGTCAACCGGCCCGTCGCTGTTCCCTGGGCCGCAAACCGCTTTGACAACTGTGTTCCGCTGCAGCAGGCGTCGCTTCGTTGTTTGCTTCAAGCGCTCCAAGCGAAAACGGTAACGCTTGCTTGTAGCCGTATGCTGATTTGGCGCGTAAAGCGGAGTCGGATTCGAAAGTGGATCGCTCGACTGCGATCGGAACTGGGGTAGCGTGCCAGACTCAAAACACTACGCCACCGCGGTTCTTCCCTCCCGCACCACCTTCGCGAAGCCGCTTCTCGCTCTGCCAGATGGGGTTCAGCCCTACCGGATCGACTGGGTCAACGCGTCGGTCATCGGTGGCGTCCACGCGCTCGCCTTGCTGGCCTTGCTGCCGCAGTTCTTCAACTGGACCGCCGTGATCGTCGCCATCGTCGCTGCGCGGCTGTTCGGCCTCTTGGGGATCAATATCGGCTATCACCGATTGCTGACCCATCGCGGTTTTGCGTGTCCGAAGTGGCTCGAACACAGCTTCGTCGTGATCGCGATTTGCTGCGCTGAGGACACGCCTGCGCGCTGGGTCGCGGTGCATCGTCGCCATCACGAAACCTCCGACGACCGGCCCGACCCACACAGTCCCCTGGCCGGGTTCCTGTGGGCGCATGTGGGCTGGCTGCTGGTGAAGAATCCGGAACTGGCACGGCTCGGCATCTATGAACGCTATGCGCGGGACGTGTTGCGCGATCCGTTCTACGTCAGGCTGGAGCGCAATTTCTGGCAGCTGCGGATCCTGCTGATCCAGCTCAACGTCTTCTTTCTGGCCGGCCTCGTCGTCGGCCTGCTGCAAACGGGCTCAATCCTCGGCGCCATCCCCATCGCGGTGAGTTTCATCGTCTGGGGCGTGTTCGTGCGCACGGTCTTCGTCTGGCACCAGACCTGGGCCGTGAATTCCGTGACCCATGTGTGGGGCTACCGCAATTTCACCACCGACGATGACAGCCGCAACAACGTCTTCATCGGCCTGCTGGCCCATGGCGAAGGCTGGCACAACAACCATCACGCCGACCAGCGCTCGGCGCGCCACGGTCGCCGCTGGTGGGAGGTGGACACCACTTACCTCACCATCCGCCTGCTCGAGAAAGTCGGCCTGGCATGGGACGTCGCATTGCCGCGGGCCGTGCAGGAGACCCCGGGCGCCATCCGGCAGACCGGCTCACAGACTTGATCGTCTGAACGCCTGCAGATCGCGATGGAAGAATGAAGCACGGCGACGACGGTGCGCGGTCCGTGCGGCCGCAGCCGGTCAGCCCGCCTTCTTCGGCTTGTCGACCACCACCATCGCCTGCTCGGCGGCGCGGGTCATCAGGGCGGCGTATTCCTGGCCGAACAGGACGTGGCAGAAGCGGATTGCGGTCTTCGCCTGCATCTGTCGATAGGAGCGCACGCGCGCATCGCCGGCGCGCAGCGACTGCACCAGCGCCTCGGTGGATTTCTCGACATATTGCTGCAGGTCCGAATAGGTCCGCAGCGTCACTTCGTTGATCGCCAGTTCGCTGGCAAAGGTGCGGCATACCGCAACGAAATTGATCAGCGCCACGACTTCCTCGACCTCGGACGGATCGATGGTCGCGGTCGGCGCGATCTCCTTGTCCGGGCGCTGCCGCAACAGGCGACGCACGCGGCCCGGCACGCTCTCGATTTCCGACTGCAGCGTCGAGGAGATCTCCACCCGGATCGCCGCCATCTGGCGCCCCCAGGCGCTGTCATTGCGCATGTCGAGTTCGGTGCGCAGACCGCGCACGCCGTCATGGGCGATCTTGAGCAGTTCGGGGGCGCTGTCGAGCTGGCCGCGCCGGATGTCCGCGCGCAGGTTGGCGGCGACATTGTGGAGGTCGGCCAGCGCCATGGTCACGGACACGCCATAGGGCGTCGCAGCCACGCGGATTTCGTCGTCGGAGGCGGCGATCTTCACCGCAAGGCGGATGATCTGCCAGGGCGAAGCCAGCCGTTGCATCACCAGCGACAGCGCAAATGGCAGCACCTGCGGCGTCGTCAAGGCGGGCGTATTGAGTGCGGCGCCGACGGTGGAGACATGGGCATCGCTGAAGCTGCGCAACACGCCGGGCAGCTTGCCGGCGAAGGCATCCAGCTGCTCGCGCGCCTTCAGCGCCGCGCCGATGGCCGGCAGATCCTCGACGGCGTGGGTCGGCCCGATCCGCGCCGAGCGGCTGCCGCCGTTGCCCGCCAGGACATGGGCGATGGCGCCGGCCGCCGCCTGCTGGAATTTCTTCACCGCGCGTTCGATGGTGGCGGCATTGTCGGCCGCGGCCGCGATCGCCGCTTCGAACTCCTGCACCGCATCGGCTGCATCGCGCTCCAGCCACTGCCAGACCGGCAGCAGCGACGGCCGGCGGATCTGCCCCGGGCGCACCGCAGCCACGCCATCCACCAGGAACGGCTCCAGCGACTTGAACACCAGGCGCGAGGGATCCTCGACCCGCGGCCGCACCGCGTCGACATGCCCGCGCATGACGCCGCGCAAGATATCCAGCACGAAATGCGCGACCTTGACGTCCTCGCCGCGTTCGATCGCGCGCTCATATTCGCGCAGCAGGAGCATCTGCGACTGCTCAGGCAGCTGCGCGAGATAGTCCCGGAGACGATCGATGGAGGTCTTGTTCATAAGGCCCAGAAATCAGCACTCGCCGGCGGGTTCAAGACCGAAAGCGGCCACCGGACTTTGTAGCAGCACCGTCGTTAAAAAGCGGTTGAGGACCACAACCTATGCGGCCGCAGCCCACGCCCCTTCCGGGCTCTTGCAGGCGGTGCCGCGGGCCGAGCTGATGTCGCCATTCACGGTAATCGTGTGGGAAAAGCCGCGGCATTGCTGGCCCTTCTGGCTGTAGACCGGGCCGGCCACGATATTGCCGTAGCGCCCGCTCAGCTCGTTGCGCCACGGCACCGGCGCACCGGGCGCGCCGCGGTCGAGGGCGGTGAGCTGGGCCTCATAGGCCAGCCGGCGATCCTCGTCATTGAGCCGGGCGCCGAGCCTGCTGCCGATCATGCCGCTGAGGGCGGCATTGGTGACGGCCGCGGCGGCCGCCTCTTCCGACAGGCCGACGGCCGATTTGGTGCTGGCATAGGCCCGCGCGATCGTGTCGGTGCCGAGGCTCATGCTGCCGTCCGAGGTCGTCATGTCACAACCACCCAGCGCCAGCGCAAGCGCGGCAACACAGAGCATGTTGAACCTGGACATGGACGGGAACCTCGCACGCAATACTGGCGATCACCAAACGCCAAAGTGGTTACGAACGGGATAATTCGGGCGGGATCAGGGCGCCGGATGTGGAACCTAGACCCCCGGCAGCACCAGCTCCGCCCGCAACCCGCCGATCGGCGCCTGGCCTAGGGTCAGGCTGCCGCCATAGAGCGCGGCGAGGTCCACCACGATGGACAGGCCGAGGCCGGAGCCCGGCTTGGTCTCGTCCAGCCGCTGGCCGCGGCGGGCAACCTGCGCCCGTTCGTCATCGGACAGGCCCCGGCCGTCATCGTCCACCACGATGCGCAGCTTGGGCGACGGATCGCCCGTC
The DNA here is from genome assembly GCF_044340795.1 of Tardiphaga sp. GTDB lineage: Bacteria > Pseudomonadota > Alphaproteobacteria > Rhizobiales > Xanthobacteraceae > Tardiphaga. The sequence continues at coordinate 251 of NZ_JBIISY010000160.1, read as the reverse complement.
CCTGCCCGCTCCACCTCGACCGCGATGCTGACATGGTGGTCGGCCCATTTGCAGGCATTGTCGACGAGATTGCCGACCATCTCCTCGAGATCCTGCTTCTCGCCGCGGAATTTGGCGGCGCCATCGGACTTCAGCTCGATGTCGCAGCCGCGATGGATCTTCTCCATGGTCCGGCACAGCGCCTCCAGCGCCGGCGTCACTTCGGTGACGGTGCCGATGATGGTGACCCGCGACGCAATCCGCGCGCGTTC
>NZ_JBIISY010000159.1:0-14358 GCF_044340795.1 Tardiphaga sp. | reverse complement strand
AACTACCAACCCGGCCGGATCGCGAGATCCGGCCGTTTTGTTTTGGCTCCCCCCTTTAAGATGGGATTACTGGATTGACCTCAGACGAGCATAGTTGATCGACACAACTACTCGGTTATCTTACCTGGTATGGTATCGCCCTGATTCTCGCAGGCACTCGCATGCGCCCCCATGAGCTACACGCCTCCATCCAATCCATTAAAAAAATCTTTGCTGGCGCATTGTTCGATGCGCAAGAGATTCTGGTTCTGCGACGATTGCTACAGGTACAGAACGAGGCAGGCGTAAATGCATCATTGAACGAGGCCGGCGCTGGCGGAGCCGCAATAATAGTACGAAACGCTCTAATCGCACGACTTGTGCTACTCGTATCTCGCTGCTTCCCCAAATCTCGAACCGGTGATCGACATTTGCGCGAAGCGGTCGAACTACTGAAGGATGGAGACGTCAGGACGCGCTTTTCGATAGATGAAAATGCGTTGTCTACCGCGATAGATTCTTTCTCATCGTTGCTGGCTGACCATCGGCAAGAGAGAATAAAAAACTTCCGCGACAAATTCACGGCACATCTCGGCGACCCAGAGGACAAGCCGATGCCGAATTTCAAGGAGTTGTTTGACTTCTCTACGGAGCTAGCTAACTGCATCGAGGCTCTGGCACGAGCAGTGAAGCTTACGTCGGACAGCGTCTCAGAGAATGCTGACGCTGATAACCAAGCTCAATTGTTTTGGGGGCCATGGATCAAAGATCGTCCTAAGCTTGCGATTGCCGACACGGCCGAAGCGAAATGAGCGAAATATTCTCGCGAGCAAGACTAAGACAGAGCATTGCTGAGATTGAGTTTCGCTATTTCCGTGACCGCGCGCAGCGCGCGATTATCGATCGGATTGCGAAGTTTTCTCGCTTCGGAGAACTGAAGTCCGAATTCGGGTTTCGGATCGACACCTCGAACGGCTCCGATCATATTCAGATAAATTTCGGAAAGCGAAAACTTGGCGTTCTAGACCTAGAAGACAAGCCTGCCATTGAGAAGGGCGCCTCGCTCGTTTATTCGCTGGGACGAACGGGCGGGATCGTCGCGTGCGTGCTATATCCTGCGACATCTCCGCTTGGCTCTGTTGCTGAAGACCATATTTTCCTGAGAGTCGGCACGTTTAGCGGCCAGAAACTCCTTAGCCATCTAGACTCTGATCTTAAGGACCTCATCTCATATACTTTCGTATCCAGCCTTGAGACTTCTCCATCCTTGCGCGATCGACTTCGCTTTTTCTGGCTTAGGCTCACTCACCCGCAGCAAATATCTGGAAACTTCGTTCGTCCCGTCACGCCTAGCAAATTGCTCGCGTCTGGATTTCGCTTTACGGCAGCATCCTTGCTAGTCGCAATGCTCCGGCCACTTGGAGTGTTAATCTTCTCGCTTCTACTCATCTATCTAGGCCTGAACTATCTGACTCCTCACATCCATTGATATTATCGGCAAACGCGGGCGAGAGTGACGATGCCACCGTCTAGAAATTTCTTGTGCACCTGCGGCTCTGGAAGGAAGTTTAAACACTGCCACGGACGTTACCCAACACAATCGGCCACGAACAAACGCCGCCATGAGGCTTCGCAACGTCAACGGCAAGAACAGCAAGGATTGGGTAAACCAATAGTCTCCTTTCCTCTCGCCAGAGGTCGCGCGGTGGTGGTTGGCCGCCAATTAATGACAGGCCAATGGGCGACTTTCGTAGATTTCTTGCTCGACTATATCGCACAACGTCTGGGTCGCGATTGGTTTGCTATTCAGATGTCTAGTTCAACCGACGAACATCCACTGGGAGCATGGGGCCGGGAGGTCGCTGCAGACCGAGGTAGATCAGGAATATCGCAAGGCATTACTAAACGGCGCATAAACAATGGCTTCAGAAGCCTACTCTCTCTCGCCTACAGTCTATACCTAATTGAGCATCATTATGAGCAGTACGAAGTGCCGATCTTCGAAGAATTCATCGGCCGACTAAAGCGGAACAATGAATTTCTACCAACAATGTCGGAGATCAATGCAGCAGCCTTCTTCTTAAGAGCTGGCTTCAAACTCAAGTACGAGAGCAGGCGCTCCGGTGGCCACCGTGCTGAATTCATCGCGACATTCCCAGCAACTGATCGACGTTTTTCAGTCGAAGTAAAAACACGCACTGGCGCTCCAAGGGCTGAAGAAAGTCTGCGGGATCGCATCAAACTGAAAAATAAGCTATCGCAAGCTTTAAAAAAGAACCTCCCATGGTCTCGAGTAGTCTTTGTAGACCTCAACCTGCCGGACGTCGTGACGGATGCTGGCGATCGCTTCTTCGAGAACCTATTGACTGAAGTTGACGAGGCCGAGCGCACACTACGCATCCATGGTTGCCCGGCGCCCCCGGCATACCTCTTTCTCGTCAATCAACCTCATCACTACAATTTACAAGACTTCGAAGGCGCCCCCTTTATCGGCGCACTAGGTTTTCGACTTCCCAACTTTCAGCCAAGGCAGGGATCATTTCGCGATATCATTATCAGCCGCGAGGAACATCCCGAGATGACCTCACTGATTGATTCAATGAAAGCCCACCGTGACCCACCGGCCACCTTCGACGGTCAAAATCCCGAGCTAGTATTCCGTCCAACTGCAGAGCAGCGATGGCTCATTGGCGAAAGATATCTGGTTCCAAGTCCAAAGGGCGATATCGTAGCAGAACTGCAGTCTGCGATTGCGACGCCGGAGAAAATGATAATGCACGGCATATTCGCTACGAACGATAGCAACTTTATCGTTAGCTGCCCCATGACCGATTCTGAAGTCGCTGCATACGAACTGCATCCTGAAGTATTCTTCGGCGCGGTCCAGAATGTGACGAAGCGAGCCGAAAGCGTGCTCGAACTCGCTGAGTTTTTTTACGAATCCTACAGACACACCCCGAGAGAAACTCTCCTCAGCTTCATTAAAGACAGCCCGATACACGAAGCAGCCGCGAATTGGAGCCAAAGAGATCTCGCCATTTTTGTTTCTGAACAATGGGCCTTGAATGCGGAAAATAAACGCAGCACGGCCTCACCCGAGCAAGCCCCTGGATAGCGAGAGTTCTGGAACAGATAGCAAGGAACAGCCCCTTTTCACGCACCAAATCGCCCCATTTTCCCGCGGAACTCCCCGCCTGCCACCCGCGTTCGTATTCCCGGAGCGCTGCTGTGTGCGGTGCACTTCGTCGTGCAGACGAACCAGACATGAATTCAGATAGGAGACATCCGATGCAACAGACCCTGCGCAAAGCCCTGCTGCCGATGCTGGCTGTCGGCGCCCTCGCCACCGCCGTGCCGGCCATGGCCGCCGACGTCTATGTGCGCGATCGCGCGCCGCGCGCCGCCGTCGTGGCCCCGGTGCCGATGGGGCCGCTGACCGTCGAACAGGCGGTGCAGGTGGCCTATGGCATCGGCGTGGTCGAGGTGAAGAACACCCATTTCGACGGCGACGAATGGGAAATCCAGGGCCGCGATCGCTATGGCAAGTGGATCGAGGTCGATATCGACGCGCGCACCGGCGAAGTGCGCAATGTGGATCGCTCGATCATCTGAGGATGCGGCGAGAGGATGAGAGGAAGCGGCGCGCTGGAAGGCGCGCCGTTTTTGTTTGCTTGAAGTAGTTGAAGCGCCGAGGCCGGTGGACTCCCTCCCCCTTGCGGGGAGGGTCCGGCCGATAGGCCGGGGGTGGGGGTGCCCCACGTGACGTCGGAGTGTGGGGCACCCCACCCGGCTTCGCTCTACGAGCTACGCCGCGGCGCGCCCTGACCCTCCCCGCTGCGCCGCTGCGCGGCTTGAGGGAGGGGACACTGCTGCCGGAGCGTTGGGCTAAGTCAGCTTCAATCCCGTCGCGGCTTCCAGTTCGGCCAGCGCCTGCGCGGCACTGGTCACCTTGATCGTCGTCATCCCCAGCTCGCGGGCGGGCTTGAGGTTGACGCCGAGGTCGTCGAGATAGACGCAGGCCTTCGGGTCGACGCCGAGCTTCTCCGTCATCATCGTGTAGATCCGCGGATCGGGCTTTCGCAGGCCGATCTTGGCGCTTTCGATGACGTGATCGAACAGCACCATCACCTCCGCCACATAGAGCGCGCGGCCATCGGTGGAGCCCATCGCGTTCGCAGGAAGGTTGTTGGTGATGCAGCCGGTCCTGAACCTCGCCTTGATGCGGCGGAGCGCCTCCACCATTTCGGGGCGGATCTCGCCCTTGAGCAGCTTCACCACCTCACGGCCGCGCACCTCGGCGCCGAGGGCCTTGGATTCTTCGGCGAACAGCGTGTCGAAGGCGTCGATGTCGAGCTCGGCGCGCTCGAATTTCGCCCAGGCGTTTTCGTGATGGTTCAGCGCATTGGTGCGGCGGATGATGTCCTTCGGGAGATCGTGCTGCTGCTCGTAATGCGCAAAGGCCTCGAACGGCGATGAGGTGATGACGCCGCCGAAATCGAAGATCACTGCCGAGATCATGGGGTTTCCCTGGTGTTGTTGCTTGGGCGCGAGTGCCACGTATCCCTGTGTCATAGCCGGAGAGAGGCGGCGCCACAAACTCTCACGTCGTACGCGGGCTTGACCCGCGTATCCATCTTTGGCGTCCGAACTCCGGGCCAAGATGGGTTGCCGGGTCAAGCCCGGCAATGACGTGGGGAGAGAGGCGCGCATCGCTGCGACCACGGCCTTGAGTGATCGTGACGAACGTCACTCCGCCGCCCGCTGCTCCAGCACGGCCATGCCGCTGCGCGGGCCGAGGTCGCGCAGGGGGGAGGCGCCGTAGAGGCGGGCATATTCGCGGGAGAATTGCGACGGGCTCTGATAGCCCACCGCATAGCCGGCCGAGCCGACATCGAGGCGCTCCACCAGCATCAGGCGACGCGCCTCGTGCAGGCGCAGCTGCTTCTGATACTGCATCGGCGTCATCGCGGTGATGGTCTTGAAATTGTGGTGCAGCGAACTCTCGCTCATGCCGACGCTGTCGGCGAGATCCTCGATGCGGAGCTGGCGCGCGTAATTTTCCCGCAGCCAGGCGATCGCCTTGGCGACCTTGTTGCTCGGGCTCTCGGCCAGCGCGATCTGGCGCAGGCGGGCGCCATAGGGGCCGACGAGGAGGCGATACAGCACCTCCTGTTCGAGCAGCGGCGCCATCACGGCGATGTCCTGGGGGCGATCGAGCAGGCGGACCAGGCGCAGGGCGGCATCGAGCAGGTCGTCGGACGCCTTGGCCACCGCGATGCCGCGCTCGGGCACGCCGGCGGCGGGCTGGGCAAAGCCGTTGCCGAAACGGCCGAGCACGTCATGCAGCTGGCGCGGATCGATCACCATGCCCAAGCCGAGATGCGGCTCCTCCTCGCTGGCATCGACGATGCAGGAGGACACCGGCAGATCGAGCGAGACCAGCAGGTAGTCGCCGACGCCGTAATTGTGCGTCTCGCTTCCGAGCTGCAGCCGCTTGCTGCCCTGCACCACCAGACCGAACATCGGCGACTGCGCGGTGTGGGTGAGCTCGGTGGGGCAGGTCTGGCGCTTCAGATAGAGGCCGCGGATCGGGGTCTGCATATCCGCGCTGGCGTTCCGGGCAATGATGTCGCGGAATTCGGCAATCCGGTCGAGCATGGACAAACCCCTCATGGTGCTGGCCTTTTGGGCCTTGTCACAGCTAGCAACGGCACCGCGGCAGGGGAATGGCAGCGCGATCACATTTGCAGGATCGTGCATGACATCGGCAGGATCGGCCTAACGCTGCAGTGCGGTGGCCTGCGATAAGGGAGGTGCGCCAGACCGGTGATCGCCGGGTTGCCCGAGGGCCCCCGGATCGCGGTGACGCCGCCTCTTCTCTCTCACCGACATGTTTCACGCGCAAACTCTCAGAAGATTCGCGCGTGGATATCAAAGACAGGGATCATGCCATGACACGCTTGGCAGGACAGGTTGCGCTCGTCACTCATGCAGGGAGCGGCATCGGCGCCGTGGTCGCCCGCCGGCTCGCCGCCGAGGGCGCCTGCGTGGTGATCAGCCACAAGGACGACTCCGAGAACGCGACGCGCCTCGTCGCCGACATCATCTGGCGCGGCGGCTGCGCCATTGCCGTGCAGGGCGACACCGCCTTCTGGCCGGATGTGCGCCGGCTGTTCGAGGAAACCGCCGCCACCTTCGGGCGGCTGGACATCCTGGTCAACGACACCCGCGCGGCGGCGCCCTCCCCCGTCGACGACATCCGGCGCGCGGACATCAACCTGTTCGGCGCCATGCTGATGAGCCAGGAGGCGATCCGGCTGTTCGGCGAGGACGGCGGCGCGATCATCAACCTCACCTCGCTGGCCCGCTGCAACCTCGCGCCCGATGCGGCGCCGGAGACGGCCATCGATACGCTGACCCTCGGCCTCGCGCGCGCCTTCAGCAGCCGCAACATCCGCGTGCATGCCATCGCACCGGGCGCGCTCGGGCCGCATGAGCCGGAGATCGACGTGATCGCGCGCGATGCCCGCAGCCGGCAATTCGTGGCGCTGCCGCGACGCGCCACACCGGATGCGGTGGCGAAGCTCGCTGCGGATCTCGCCTGCGACAACGGGCGCGGCAGCAGCATGCGGCTGATGACCGCCAGCTGAGACGAAACGTGCGGCAGGCGGCTGCAAGGTTCCGCCTGCCCGCAATCGCGCCGGCGTCTTTCATCAGGCGTTAACCGCGGCCAGCAAATTGCCGTGGGCAAAGTCGGAGTCGTTACACACGCGTCAGATAAATACACTTCCGGGTGCTAAACCGACGGCAATTGCAACAACACCATTTTTTGCCAATGCCGATTGCGCGTGACGACTTCAAACCGACCTGGCGGTTCTCCCCGCGCTGGCTGATCGCCGCAGCGGTGACCATTCTGGTCGGTTTTTCGCTGATCTGTGCCAGCGTGCTGTTCAGCATGCGCCGCGGCGACGAGAAGCTGGCGCAGCAGACCCTCAGCAATCTCGCCTCCTCGATCGACGCCGAAATCGCGCGCAATCTCGAACTCTACGACATGTCGATGCGCAATGTCGCCGCCAACATGACGTCGCCGGAGCTGGTGGAAGTGTCGCGCCAGGTGCGGCAGATGGTGCTGTTCGACTATGCCGCCACCGCGCGCCATTTCGGCAATATCCAGGTGCTGGATGCCGGCGGCAATGTCACCCTCGACTCCGGCACGCTGGATCCGCAGCAGCAGAATTTTGCCAATGCGGAATTCTTCACCGTGCACAAGCGCGATCCGCTGTTCGGCCTCTATATCTCGAAGCCGATGCAGCATAACGGCGCCTATGGCATCGTGCTGAGCCGGCGCATCGCCGCGCGCGACGGCCTGTTCCTCGGCGTGGTCACCGGCTTCATCCATTACAGCTATTTCAACGAGATCGTCGCGCGCCTGCAGCTGGAGCCGAGCGACATGATCTCGGTGCTGCGGCAGGACGGCGTGCTGATCATGCGCGCCCCCTTCAACGCGAAGCTGGTCGGCCGCGATCTCAGCCGGCTGCCGGCGGTGCAGCGCTCACTGGCTGCGTTTTCCGGCACCTATACCAGCGAGGCCGCCAGCGACGGCGTGAAGCGCGTCTATGTCTGGCGCGACAGCTCGCATCCGCTGGTCGTGATGGTCGGCCGCTCCACCAGCGTGATCTACGGCCAGTGGCAGAAGGAAGCACTGCAGATCGCCGGCGCCATGGGTGCGCTCGGCCTGATCGCCTGCGTGCTGATGCTGGTACTCGCTCGCGAGATGAAGAAGAGCGCCGCCATGGAAGACGAGATGGCGCGGCTGGCCATGACCGACGGCCTCACCGGCCTGGCCAATCGCCGCCGCTTCGACATCGTGATCGAGAAGGAATGGCAGCGCGCCATGCGCGCGCAGCAACCGATCGCGCTGCTGATGATCGACGCCGACCACTTCAAGGCGTTCAACGACCGCTACGGCCACCAGGCCGGCGACCTCGTCCTGTGCGGCATCGCCTGGAGCATCGCCCGCCACGGCAAGCGCGCCAGCGACTGCGCCGCGCGCTATGGCGGCGAGGAATTCGCGCTGATCCTGCCCGGCCTGACGCTGGGCGACGCCATCGACCTCGGCGAGCGCATCCGGCGCGAGATCGGCGGCATCGAACGCGATGGCATGACGCCCACGACGATCAGTGTCGGCGCGGCGTGCCTAGTGCCGTCGGCCCATAACTCGATGATGGAACTCATCAACAAGGCCGACACGGCGCTGTATGCCGCCAAGTCGCTGGGCCGCAACCAGACCTATCCGGCAAGCGCCAGGAACAGCCTCGCCGCGTAAGTCGTTACCACTTTCCGGTTGCAGTTAACCCGGAATTCACCTGACTTCCTAACCTCGCTTCTACCTCTCGGGGGTATTCATGTCCTTATAAGGGTGAGGACATGGGTTTGCAGCCTGGGGGACAAGTGAGGGAAGACGGGCAAAGCGCTCCGTTCGTGCCAGGGGTACGTGGCGCGATACCACGGCGCGGCGTGGTCCGCTGGGTCGTTCTGGTCGGCGCGCTGGTCGTCATCGCCATCGTCATCGGCACAGCGATGACGGTCAACAGTTTCCGCCAGCGCGCGCTCGACAACAGCAAACGCGAACTCGAAAACACCGTCCTGCTGCTGCAGAACCATTTCGACCAGCAATTCCAGGAGCTGCAGCGCATCCAGAAGGGCCTGCGCGCGCAGCTGCTCACCGACGGCATCATGACGCCGGAGAGCTTCACCAATGCGCTGTCCGGTTTCGAAGCACATCTGATGCTGAAGTCGAAGCTCGACGACGAATTCGCCGGCGAGCTGACGGTGATCGATGCCAATGGGCAATTGATCAACTGGTCCGGCTCATGGCCGGCGCCGGAGGCCAGCATGGCCGACCGCGAATATTTCCAGCTCATCAAGGAGCAGACCTTCCGCGACGAGGAGATCGTGCGGCCGGTGTTCAGCAAACTCACCGGCCGATGGAAAACGGTGTTCGCGCGCCGGATCAACGGGCCGAAGGGCGAATTCTTCGGCGTGATCACCCGCGGCATCGAACCCGCGCATATGGAGAAGTTCTTCGCCTCGGTCTCGCTCGGTGACAATGCCACCGTCGCCATGTTCCACCGCAACGGTGCGCTGCTGGCGCGCTATCCCACCGACGAAGGCGCCGTCGGCCGCGTGTTCAGCGGCAGCCCCCTGCTCGAACATCTGCGCCACAGCAACGAACCAACCACCATTCGCACCGTCAGCCCGATCGACAACGTCGATCGGCTGGGCTCGGTACGGCTGCTGAGGGATTTTCCCATCGCGCTGATCGCGACGGCATCCATCAATGGCGTCCTCGCCGACTGGCGCAACCAGACCAAGTTCCTGATCATTCTCGCCGCCGGATCGACCCTGTTCGTGACGGGCTTCCTGTTCGTCATCATCCGGCACATCCGCCGGCAGAGCGCGAGCGCGCAGCGTGAACTGACGCTGGAGAAGAACCGGCTGGGCACGGCCATCAACAACATGACCCAGGGTCTGCTGCTGTTCGACGCCGATGCGCGCGTCGTCGTCTGCAACCAGCGCTATCTCGACATGTACGGCCTGTCAGCGGATGTCATCGTGCCCGGCCTGCCGTTTCGCGGCGTGATCGCGCATCGCAAGGAGACCGGCTCCTTCGTCGGCGACATCGATGCCTATGTGGACGCCGTGATGCGCGATGTCGGCCGCTCGAACACGCAGTTCATGCAGACCTCGGACGGCCGCTCGATCCAGATCTCGTCGCAGCCGGTGGCCGATGGCGGTTGGGTGGCGACCCATGAGGACATTACCGAGCGTCGCGAGGCCGAGGAGCGCATCGCGCATCTCGCCCATTACGACGCGCTGACCGACCTGCCGAACCGCACCCTGTTCCGCAACGAGCTGGAACGCGAGCTGAAGCGCGTCGCCCGCGGCACCCAATGCGCCGTGCTCTATATCGACATCGACGAGTTCAAGAGCATCAATGACTCGCTCGGCCATCCCGTGGGCGACGAGCTGCTGAAGGAGATCGCCCGCCGGCTGCGGCTCTGCGTGCGCGGCTCCGACGTGGTGGCGCGGCTCGGCGGCGACGAATTCGCCATCGTGCAGACCAATGTCGGCGCGCATTCCGACATCACCGACCTGGTCGGGCGCATCTATGCGGCGATCCGCGAGCCCCATGAATGTCTCGGCCATCGCCTGCTCACCGATGCCTCCATCGGCATCGCCATGGCGCCGCGCGACGGCACCGATCTCGACGAACTGCTGAAGAATGCCGACCTCGCCATGTATGGCGCCAAGGCCGAGGGGCGCCGCACCTTCCGCTTCTTCGAGCCGCAGATGGACGCCAAGGCCAAGGCGCGGCGGATGCTGGAGCTCGACCTGCGCCAGGCCGTGACCGATGGCGGCTTCGCGGCCGGCGGCTTCGCGGTGCATTACCAGCCGCTGCTGGACCTGCGCAGCGACAGCGTGGTGGGCTGCGAGGCGCTGCTGCGCTGGCAGCATCCCGAGCGCGGCATGATCTCGCCGGCCGATTTCATTCCGGTGGCCGAGGAGATCGGCGTCATCAACCAGCTCGGCGAATGGGTGCTGGCCACTGCCTGCCAGGAAGCCACCAACTGGCCGGACGATGTGCGCATCGCCATCAATGTCTCGCCGGCGCAATTCCGCGGCGCATCGCTGCCGCTGAAAGTCGCGGCGGCACTCGCCGCATCCGGGCTGCCGGCGCAGCGGCTGGAGCTGGAAATCACCGAAGCGGTGCTGATCCGCGACGACGAGACCGCGCTCGGCATCATGCAGGACCTGCGCGAACTCGGCGTCCGCATCGCGCTGGACGATTTCGGCACCGGCTATTCCAGCCTCAGCTACCTGCAGCGCTTCCCGTTCGACAAGATCAAGATCGACCGGAGCTTCGTCACCGACATCGCCGACGCGCATGGCTCGTCGTCGATCGTGCAGGCGGTGGTGAATATCGCAGCCTCGCGTAAGATGACGACGACGGCCGAAGGCGTGGAAACGCAGCCGCAGAAGGAACTGCTGCGCGCGCTCGGCTGCACGGAAATGCAGGGCTACCTGTTCAGCAAGCCGAAGCCGGCGGCGGAAGTGCGGGAGCTGCTGGGACGGAGCGGCCCGCGCGCGGGCGCGGCGGCGTAGCGCGTTTCATTTTGGTTCGGAGCGCGGGGCCACTTCTCCCTTCCCCCTTGCGGGGAAGGGCCGGGGATGGGGGTGCCACAAGCGCGATCGACGTGACCGGCCTCCACTCACTCCACCAACACGAACTGCATCAGCAGCGTTCGCTGCAGCATCGAGAAATTGTTGTCGGAGACCAGCGTGATCACCGTGTCGCCGCTCTCGGTGACATGGGTATCGATGCCCTCGAAATTGTCGATCTCATAGCCGAGATCCGCCTCGAAGATCGTCGGGCCATCGACCACCGCATTGGGCACCACCTGCGCCAGCGGGATGCGGCGGATGCGGATGCCGGTGTCGCCGAACAGCGAGAACTTCCGCTCCAGCAGCAACAGATCGCCCGACGGCAGCAGCCCGGCATCGCTGATGTCGTATTTCAGCGTGCGGCGGATGCCGAAGGTGGCCGGCGGCTTGCCGCCGATGATCCAGCACTGGATGTTGCCCGCACTGTCCAGACCACGCTCGGAGATCGCCAGCAGCATGCCGGCCAGTGGCGAGGATTTGAACTTCTCCTTCGACACCAGAACCAGTGATTCCAGGCTCTTGTTGTCGGGCAGCCGGCGCATGCCGACCGGCTGCGCAACCGGCTCGCCGCGCGCCAGCACGCCATCGCGGCCGAAGTCGAATTTCACGATCTGATGCACGCGCTCGAAGCCGACATAGGCGATGCCGTCTTCCAGCGCGAGGGATTCTGAATCGTACCAGCCGCGCGCTTCCAGCGGCTTGCCGTCAGCGCCGAGAATGGGCGCGGCTTCGGCATCGACGATGCCGGTCATGATGGCGCCGCCATAGGCGATCCGGCCGGTGAACCACATGCCCTTGTCGCTCAGCGCGACAAAACGCTCGCCCTTGTCATCGAGCCTGAGCGCCGAGACGCCGCCAAAATCGCGAGACTGCGAAGAGAGGATGAGGCCGCTGCGATATTGCAGCGAGCCGAACCGCGTCTGCTGGGGATCGCGGGTATTGAAGGCCGGCACCGGGCGCGCATCGATGGTGATCTTCTCGGCCGCCCTGGCGGACGACGGCGCGGGAACGGGGACGGATTGGGCACGCGCAATCGCAGGCAACACCGCAGTGGCAGCGAGCGAGGCGAGAATGGAGCGGCGGGTGAGATCGGCTGACAAGAGACAGACCCGTAGGATGGGTTGAGCGAAGCGATACCCATCAGAACATGCGGAGCGTATGGTGATGGGTATCGCCACCGGGCGCGACGCGCCCGATGGCTCAACCCATCCTACTAATGCACCTTACGCCGTCTGCCATGGCTTGGCGCGGGACCATTCGTCTCGCTGAACAGCTCGGCCAGCTTCTCGGTGATGGCGCCGCCGAGTTCTTCGGCATCCACGATGGTCACGGCGCGGCGATAATAGCGCGTGACGTCGTGGCCGATGCCGATGGCGATCAGCTCCACCGGGGAGCGGGTCTCGATCTCCTCGATGATGTGGCGGAGATGGCGCTCCAGATAGTTGCCGGGGTTTACCGACAGCGTGCTGTCATCCACCGGCGCGCCGTCGGAGATCATCATCAGGATCTTGCGCTGTTCGGGGCGGCCGAGCAGGCGCTTATGCGCCCAGTCGAGTGCCTCGCCGTCGATATTCTCCTTCAGAAGTCCTTCGCGCATCATCAGGCCCAAGTTCTTGCGCGCACGACGCCAGGGGGCATCGGCCGACTTGTAGATGATGTGGCGGAGATCGTTGAGGCGGCCGGGATTGGCCGGCTTGCCGGCCGCCAGCCACGCCTCGCGCGACTGCCCGCCCTTCCACGCCCGCGTGGTGAAGCCGAGAATTTCGACCTTGACGCCGCAGCGCTCCAGCGTGCGCGCGAGAATATCGGCGCAGGTGGCAGCCACGGTGATCGGGCGGCCGCGCATCGAGCCGGAATTGTCGAGCAGCAGCGTGACGACCGTATCGCGGAACGTGGCTTCCTTCTCGTGCATAAAGGACAGCGGCGAGAACGGATCGGTGACCACGCGCGACAGGCGCGCGGGATCGAGGATGCCTTCCTCGAGATCGAAATCCCAGGCGCGGTTCTGCTGCGCCATGAGTTTACGCTGCAGCCGGTTGGCGAGGCGCGCGACGACGCCCTGCAGATGCGCGAGCTGCTTGTCGAGATAGGCGCGCAGGCGCTCCAGCTCGTCGTGATCGCAGAGGTCTTCCGCCGCGATGACTTCGTCATATTTCGGCGCGAAGGCGTGATATTCGGGGCCGAGGCGTTCGTTCTGGCCGCGCGAATTCGGGCGCGTGGCTTCGCCGGGCGTCTCGTCGTCGCCCATCTCGCCGTCTTCGTCGAACGTATCGGACGCCGAGGCCTGCGCGCTTTCCATGGCGCTGTCGGTCATCTCCTCCGACGACTGCTGCGCCTGGTCCGCGCTCATCTCCTGCGCAGCGTCACTCTCAGGCGAGCCTTCGGCGCCGTCCTGATTGTTCTCGCCCTGGCGCTCGTCATCGGAGCTTTCCTCGTCATCGGGCTGGGCGTCGCGATCCTCGCCGAGATCGAGATCGGACAGCAGGCTGTGAACGGCATCGCCGAACTTGGCCTGGTTCTCGGTGATGTCCGACAGCTGGTCGAGGCGCGGGCCGATCTTCTCTTCGAGGATCGGGCGCCAGAGATCGACGACCTTCTTCGCTGCCGCCGGCGGCGCGAGGCCGGTGAGCCGCTCGCGCACCAGCATGGCCAGCGCATCGGCCAGCGGCGCATCGGCGCGGTCGGTGATCTCGTCGAACTTGCCGCGGTGGAAATGGTCTTCCAGCATGGCGCCGAGATTCTTGGCGACGCCGGCCATGCGGCGCGAACCGATCGCCTCGACGCGCGCCTGCTCAACGGCTTCGAACACCGAGCGTGCCTGCGGATTGCCCGGCATCAGCTTGCGATGCACTTTCGGATCGTGACAGGCGAGCTTCAGCGCGATGGAATCAGCATGGCCGCGCACGATGGCGGCGTCGCGCTTGCTGAGCTTGCGGGCCGGCTCCGGCAGGCGCGCCTTGCCGGGCGCGAGGCCGGGCTTCTCGGCGGCGTAAGTCACTTCCAGCTCCGGCGTCTTGGCGAGCGCGCGAAGGGCGGAAGCGACCGAGCGCTTGAACGGCTCGGTCGGCGCTTCCTTGGCACCGGTACGGAATTGTTTGGAAGGAGTCGTGCTCATCGCGCTCTCACTCTTTACCCTCCCCCTTGCGGGGAGGG
>NZ_JBIISY010000394.1:0-3620 GCF_044340795.1 Tardiphaga sp. | reverse complement strand
ACGTCGCGGTGGCGCGCCGTAAGGCGTTGCGCTGTTTGGGCTCGCTGGCGATCCAGCGTTGAACGGACAGCGTCAAGTCCACTCAAGTGCGCCTTGCGGCGTGCCACCTCCCCTCATGTCTGGAGGGGAGGAATGCTCATACCTCGGACGCGCAAGCGCCGCGAGAATACGAGAGCGTGGCTGTTTGATAGGTTGATCGAGACGCAACGCGCCGCTTGGGGAGGGAGAAGACAGTCAATCCGCGTTCGGATCGACCATCGCGACCGTGATCCAATGCGCTTCGAGCGCGGGTTTCTTGATGCCTTCGACCTCGATCACCGTGTCCCAGGCCGACTGGATCGACACCGCGCGCTCGTTCAGGCCCACGAGCCGGAATTTGCCACGCACGCGCGCGCCTGCTTTCACCGCGCTGTTGAAGCGCACGCGGTCAAAACCGTAATTCACGCCCATGCGCGAACGCTGCACGCCGGGCATCGCATCGAAGGCGAGCCTCGAGAGCAGCGACAATGTCAGAAAGCCATGGGCGATCGTGCCGCCAAAGGGCGTTTCCCTCGCGCGTTCGGGATCGACATGGATGAACTGCCAGTCGAGCGTGGCGTCCGCAAATGTATCGATCATGGATTGATCGACCACGACCCAGTCCGACACCAGTTCCTCGCCATTCAACAGCTTGCGATACTCTTCCAGCGGAATAAGTTTTGCGCGAATGGCTTCGAGCTGCTGTGTGGCGCGTTCTGCGTATGACACCGTGGTTGGTCCTTGAAAGTGGTCTTGTATAGGCCGAAGGGCGGATGAGCGAAGCGTAATCCGCCGGCCGAGTCCATAACGGAAACTCCGCCGGCGGATGACGGCTTCGCCTCATCCGCCCTACGGCTCGATTTTACCAGCCCTGAACGAGGATGTTCTTGAACTGCCACGGATCTGACGTGTCGAGTTCTTCCGGGAACAGGCCCGGACGGCCTTCGAGCGGCGTCCAGTCGGTGTAGTAACCCTTCACCGGACCGAGATACGGCGTCTGGATTTCGAGCAGGCGATCGAAGTCCATTTCATCGGCTTCGACGATGCCTTCATTCGGATTTTCCAGCGCCCACACCATGCCGCCGAGAACAGCCGACGTCACCTGCAGCGCCGTGGCGTTCTGATACGGCGCAAGTGCACGCGTCTCCTCGATGGAGAGCTGCGAGCCATACCAGTAGGCATTCTTGTCGTGGCCGAACAGCAGCACGCCGAGTTCGTCGATGCCGTCGACGATTTCGTTCTCGTCGAGGATGTGATGCTTCTCCTGCATCTTCGCCGCGCGGCCGAACATCTCGTGCAGCGACAGCACCGCATCGTCGGCGGGGTGATAGGCATAGTGGCAGGTCGGGCGATAGACGGCGTTGCCCGCGGCGTCACGCACGGTGAAGTAATCCGAGATCGAGATCGACTCGTTATGCGTGACCAGGAAGCCGTATTGCGCGCCGCGGGTCGGGCACCAGGTGCGCACGCGCGTATTGGCGCCGGGCTGCATCAGATAGATCGCAGCGCCGCAGCCGGCTTCGTGGGTCTTGGCGTTGTCCGGCATCCACTTCTCATGGGTGCCCCAGCCGAGTTCGGACGGCTGCACGCCTTCCGACAGGAAGCCTTCCACCGACCAGGTGTTGACGAACACGTCCGGCTCTTTCGGATTCTTCGAGCGCTGGGTGTCGCGTTCGGCGATATGGATGCCCTTGATGCCGGCCTGGCGCATGAGGTCGGCCCATTCGGCCTTGGTCTTCGGCTTCGGCGCATTGAGCTTGAGGTCGGCGGCGACGTTGAGCAGCGCCTGCTTGACGAAGAAGGACACCATGCCCGGATTGGCGCCGCAGCACGAGACGGCCGTGGTCGAGCCGGGTTTGCGCGCCTTCTTGGCGGCCAGCGTGTTTTCACGCAGCGCGTAGTTGGAGCGTGCTTCCGGACCCTTGGTGGCGTCGAAATAGAAGCCGAGCCAGGGCTCGTTCACCGTGTCGATATAGAGTGCGCCGATCTCGTTGCAGAGCTCCATGATGTCGGTGGAGCCGGTGTCGACCGAGAGGTTGACGCAAAAGCCCTGGCCGCCGCCTTCGGTGAGAAGCGGGGTCAGGAGTTCGCGGTAGTTGTCCTTGGTCACGCCCTGCTGGATGAAGCGCACGCCCTGCTTTTCGCAATGCGCCTTGCGGCCCTCGTCCTTGGGATCGAGCACGGTGACGCGCGACTTGTCATAGTCGAGGTGGCGCTCGATCATCGGCAGCGTGCCTTTGCCGATCGAGCCGAAGCCAACCATGACGATGGGGCCGGTAATCTTCGCGTAGATCTGCGAGGGAATGGACATCAGCAAGAAACTCCAGGGCGGAACGGATGGACGTGAACGGCTCCGCCGTTCGCGGAGCCTGGGTGGATTAGTGCGAGCGACGCTTTGCGGTCACTTCGATTTCGACCTTCATCTCTGGCCGGTAAAGACCAGCAACCACGAGCAGTGTTGCGGCCGGGCGGATGTTGCCGAGATGCTCACCGCAGACGATGAATACCGCGTCGGCATCCTGCGCATTGGTGATGTAGTAGGTGGCGCGGATGATGTCGGCCATGGCGAATCCGGCCTCTTCCAGCGCGCTCCTGATCGTCTTGAAGCAGTTATATGTCTGCGCCGTGACATCGGTCGGCATGATCATGGTGGTGTAGTCATAGCCGGTGGTTCCGGCGACGAAGCAGAAATCGCCATCGACCACCGCGCGGCTGTAACCGGCGAGCTTTTCGAACGGCGATCCCGAGGAAATCAGTTGGCGCGTCATGGCTGGGGACTCTCCTGCAGAGATGAGCCCCGCAATGCCGGTTCCTGGCGGTCAAATCAAGCCGCGCGGGCGAATGGCTGGAACTCGACCTCTGCGCGACGGACCCGTTTACCGCTCGGCAGGATGATGCCGCGGGCGCGATCCAGCGCATCCGGCTTCAGTTCAAGGCCAAGCAGGCGCTCGCGCTCGAACGGGCCGGGAAGGGCGAGCGTGTCCATCCGGTCCGGCGTGAAGCCGAAACGGGCGTAATAGGGTGCGTCCCCCAGCAGCAGGATCGCGCCGTGGCCGCGCGCGGTGGCTTCCGTGATCGCGTGCTGCATCAGTGCGGCGCCGATGCCGAGGGCGCGCAACGCGGGATCGACGGCCAGGGGGCCGAGCATGAGTGCTGCTCGGCCCCCGGCATCGACATGCCAAAGCCTGATCGTGCCGACCAGCTTGCCCTCGAAATCCACCGAGAAGGCGAGGCCTTCTGCGGGCAGTCGTCCGTCACGCAGTCGCTGGCAGGTGCGGGCATGGCGCGAGGCGCCGAAGCACACATCCAGCAGGGATTCACGGGCGGCGATGTCGGAGCCGTTTTCCGCGCGGATCACGAACGGAGTGGCTGCGATGGTCGGGGCGATGATGTTGGTCTCGTGCAGATCGGTCATGGCATGTGTCCCCACTCCGCGTGGTGCGCGGAGTGTTGTCATTCCGGTGAGTGACAGGATGAGAGCCGGTGAGCCGGATCTCGGTTTCTTCTCCCTCCCCCTTGCGGGGAGGGCGGGGTGGGGGTAGCCGCAAACTCAGGAGCCTGTGGCTACCCCCACCCGGATCGCTTCGCGATCCGACCTCCCC
>NZ_JBIISY010000158.1:0-14391 GCF_044340795.1 Tardiphaga sp. | reverse complement strand
ACAGGAATACGCCGATACAGAAAATCTCGAGCGAATGCTGGCCGCACAGGATCATCGGTCGGAGCCAGATGGATTTCAGGCCCGGCCAGTCCTTCGGCAGGAACCGGACGGTGAGCGCCGCAAGAGCCAGGAAATGGGCAAACCGCAGCACGTCCAGATCGGGCTTGTTGATGGGATACATCCACTGCTCCAGCAATTTGGGCAGCAGATGATGAATTTGCGGGATGTGCCAGGTCAGCGTCACCCAGAATGACCCCAGCAGATAGGCGACACAGATCCAGAGCATGGCTGTCGAGTTGAGGATTCGCGCCATGCGCCTGGCGCCTCCCAGCGCGCACCAGGCGCCGAATACGAACAGCAATTGCCACGCGAACGGATTGAAGGCCCACGCCCCGCTCGGATAGGCGGTGAGATGCAGGTCGAATTCCCAGGTCAGCGCATAGAGCAGCACCGACAGGCCCAGCGTCAGATCGGGACGGCGCCGCATCAACCACAGGATCAGCGGCAGGAACAGCATCAGCACGATATAGAGCGGCAGCACGTCCATATTGACCGGACGGAAGCGCAGCAGCAGCGCCTGAACGATGGTGACGTCAGGCTCCTTGAGGAAGTCGAGGATGCCCATTTCTTCCGAGTAAAGCGGATTCTGGAAGCGGGTGGCGACGTAGGAGATTTCCGCGAGGAAGATCGTGAACAGGAAGACATGGGCGACATAGATCTGCCAGACGCGCTTGAAGATGCGTGCGCTGGCAACCAGCGTGCCCTGTTCCTGCATCGCGCGGGCATAGACGAATGCGGCCGTATAGCCGGAGATGAAAATGAACATCTCCGTGGCGTCGCTGAAGCCGTAATTGCGCAGGGTGACCCAGGTCGCAAGGTTCGACGGCAGATGGTTGATGAAGATGTGCCAGAGCGCAAGACCGCGGAACAGATCGAGCCGCAACTCGCGCTCGTTCAAGGCCGTGACGGTCGGCGGAGGCTCTGCGCGCGAAGTGGCGCGAGCCGCAGCTCTGGGCGCATCGGCATGTGCAGGTCCGGCAATCGGATCGGCAACAGAGGTCATTCAACACCGCACAACGAATATCGACCAGGCAGAAAGAACCGCTTCGCCACGGTATCGCAAGTCAATTCATGGCGAGACGATTTCGTGAGGCGATCCGTCGCGGATCGTAACAACGGGGAACGCGATAGGCACGAACTGTGTTCAAACGGGGATGCCGATTTCGCGCGGCAACGGTATTTGGCCGCTTCGTTTTTTCCGCTATGTTGCTGAACTCGTCTCTTGCATCGATGACATCCCATGTACCGCGCCATCACCCGTCAGATCGAAGTTACCGTCGAACCCAATTTCATGCCCGACCGTTCGTCGGCAGAAAAACAGCAGTTCTTCTGGTCCTATACGATCGTCATCACCAATGCGGGCAAGGAGACCGTGCAGCTGAAGACGCGGCACTGGATCATCACCGACGCCTCGGGGAAGATGCAGGAAGTGCGCGGCGAGGGCGTGGTCGGCGAGCAGCCGGTGCTCGGCCCCGGCGAGCGCTTCGAATATACGTCGGGCGTACCGCTGCCGACACCATCGGGATTCATGGAAGGTACCTATCAGATGGTGACCGACCAGGGTGAGCCGTTCGAGATCGACGTGCCGCTGTTTTCGCTGGATGGGCCGAACAGGCGGGTATTGAACTAAAACCCGCCTGTCAGGGCGTTACTCGACGCCGGCTTCTTCCGGCGTGAATTCATAGACCGACGAGCAGAACTCGCAGGTCACCACGACCTTGCCGTTCTCGACCATGTCCGCGCGATCCTGCGGGTCAAAGCCCTTCAGCATGCCGGACACGGCCTCGCGCGAGCAGGAGCACTTGGCCTGCAACGGCGTCGGCGCGAAGACGCGGACCCCGCGTTCGTGGAAGAGGCGGAACAGCAGCCTTTCACCAGACAGATCGGGATCGATCAGTTCGACATCCTCGACCGTCGAAATCAGCGATTGCCCTTCGACCCAGGCGTCATCCTCCGGCACGACATCGACATTGGCGCCTTCCGGCACGTCGCCGGCATGGAGATCGCGTTGCGCGCGGTCCGAGGCCTTGGGGAGGAATTGCAGCAGCATGCCGCCGCCGCGCCAGCCATGGGTCGGGCCGCCTTCGCCACCACGCCACTCCTCGCCGACGGCAAGGCGTACCTTGGTCGGAATCTGCTCCGAGCGCAGGAAATATTCATGGGCGGCGTCTTCCAGCGTGCCGCCGTCGAGCGCGACCATGCCCTGATAGCGGCTCATGTCCGGCCCCTGATCGACGGTCATCGCGAGATGACCCTTGCCGAGCAGTTCGGCAGACGACAGTCCGTCCTTCAGGCGCTCGGCATCGAAACGCGCATAGGCACGCATGCGATCGGGTGCGCGGAAGTCGACGATCATCAGCGACACCGGACCATCGGTCTGGGTCTGCAAAATGAAGCGGCCGTCGAATTTCAGCGCCGAGCCAAGCAGCGTGGTCAGCACAATGGCTTCGCCGAGCAGCTTTGCGACCGGCGTCGGGTAATCGTGCTTGGAGAGGAGTTCGTCGAGCGCAGGCCCAAGCCGCGTCAGCCGCCCGCGCAGATCGAGCGGAGCCACGTCGAACGGCAGCACTGCATCATCGACCGGGACGGAAGACGGCGCGCGCATCGGGGTGTCGGGCTGGGTGCTGAAATCGGGGGATGAGGTCATGGGGCCTATGTGGGGGCAAAGAGCGCAAAGTGAAAGGGCCTTCGGGAACCCGTGCGTTGCGGGGATAGCCGAACAAAAAGGGCCGGCGCGTTGCCGGCCCTTTCCAAATCGTTCGCCGGCGCTGCTTAGGCGGCCTTCAACAGGCCTTCCTTCTCCAGCGCTTCCTGCACCTTCGGACGCGCGGCGACGCGGTCCTTATAGGCCATCAGGTTCTTGAACGCGGAGAGGTCGAGCTTGTGGGCGTCGGCCCAGCGCAGCATCGTAAAGAGATAGCCATCAGCGACGGTGAATTGACCACCCATCAGGTAGTCGTGGTCCGCGAGGCGGCCATCGAGATACTTGAACTTGCCGGTAAGGCGGTCGCGGAAGAAGCCCTTCACCTCGTCCGAGAAGGTCGGGTTGAACAGCGGCGAGAAGTTCTTGTGCAGCTCGCTGGTCAGGAAATTCAGGGTCTCAAGAAACGCGTAACGTTCCTCGCTGTCGCGGGCCGGCGCGAGATTCTTGGCAGCCACCTTGTCGGCGATCACCTGAACGATGATCGGGCCTTCGGTTACCACCTTGCCGTTGTCGAGACCCAGTGCGGGCACCTGGCCCTTCGGGTTGACGGCGAGAAAATCGTCGCCGTTTTCCAGCTTCTTGGCTCGGAGGTCGACCTTGACGAGATCATAGGGCAGGCCGGCTTCGAGAAGTGCGATATGCGGCGACAGCGAGCAGGCGCCGGGCGAATAATACAGCTTCATCGAAATTTCTCCTTAAGGACGTTGGGGTAACGCCGGGGCGTGACTAAATGCAACGGCATGGAATAGTCAAGATTGATGCAGATGCATCAAGTGGCTAGGATAAGCCACCATTTGGACTGTGTGATGAAACGTAAACCTTCCACCGAGGCCTCCGCGGCCTGGATCCGCCTGATGCGGGTGCAGAGCCGGGTGCTGGATTGTGTCGAGCAGGATCTGAAGCGCGCCGGCTTTCCGCCGCTCGCCTGGTTCGATGCGCTGATGGAGCTGTCGCGCGCGCCGAATGGCGAGCTGCGCCCCGTTGAGCTCGAAAAGCAGATGCTGATACCACAATATTCGACCTCGCGGCTGATCGACCGGCTGGTTGACGAGGGCCTGGCCGCGCGCCGCGAATGCGAGATGGACAAGCGGGGCCTGTTCGTGGAGATCACCGCCGCCGGGCGCGAGCTGCACAAGAAGATGGGCAGCGCCTATGCGGTAGCCATCGAGAAGCATGTCGGCTCCAAGCTGACTGACGCAGATGCAGCAAAGCTGTGCGGCCTGCTGGACCGGCTCGGTTGCGCATGCCATGACACGCCGGCAGGTTCTGCGCCGGTCGCCAAAGACGCCATTCCGGCGCGATGATGTTTCAGATTTTCCCTGCGCTGGTGTCCGGATCGGAATGCCAGCGTTCCCGACACTGCGCGCATCGGATTGCAGCGCCTTTCAACTGGACTTCCCATGGCGCGTGACCAACTCGATATGACGCCGCTGCAGTCGCGCGACGAACTCGTGGCATGGCTGGAAGCGGGCGTGAAGCCGGCGGATGAATTCCGCATCGGCACCGAGCACGAGAAGACACCCTTCACCCTCGAAGGCCATCAGCCCGTGCCTTACGAAGGCTCGCACGGCATCGAAGCATTGCTCAATGGCATGAAGCATCTGCTCGGCTGGGAGCCGATCATGGAAGGCCGCAACATCATCGGCCTCTATGATGTCACCGGCGGTGGTGCGATCTCGCTGGAGCCGGGCGGGCAGTTTGAACTGTCGGGCGCGCCGGTGGAGACGGTTCACCAGACCCAGGCCGAACTGATGGCACATCTGGCGCAGGTGCGGGAAGTGGCGACGCCGCTCGGCATTGGCTTCCTCGGTCTCGGCCTCACGCCGTCATGGTCGCGGGCACAGATCCCGGTGATGCCGAAGGGCCGATACAAGATCATGACCAACTACATGCCGAAGGTCGGCAAGTATGGTCTGGACATGATGTACCGGACCTGCACGGTGCAGACCAATCTCGATTTCTCCTCCGAAGCCGACATGGTGAAGAAGCTGCGTGTCTCGCTGGCGCTGCAGCCGGTGGCGACCGCATTGTTCGCCAATTCGCCCTTCACCGAAGGCAAGCCGAACGGTTTTCTTTCGTTCCGCTCCGAGATCTGGCGCGACACCGATAACAATCGTTCGGGCATGCTGCCCTGGGCCTTCGAATCCGGCATGGGCTTCGAGCGCTGGGTCGACTATGCGCTCGACGTTCCCATGTATTTCGTCAAGCGCGGCGACACTTACATCGACGTCTCCGGCTCCTCGTTCCGCGCGTTCTTCGAAGGCAAGAACGACAAGATGCCGGGCGAAAAGCCCACACTGTCCGATTGGGCCAATCACCTCTCGACGATCTTCCCGGAAGTCCGCCTCAAGCGTTATCTGGAAATGCGCGGCGCCGATGGCGTGACCTCGGACCGCCTGCCGGCGCTGTCCGCCTTCTGGGTTGGTCTGCTCTATGACGATGCCGCTCTCGATGCGGCCTGGGATATCGCGAGGCACTGGACCGCTCCGGAACGTCAGGCGCTGCGGGACGATGTGCCACGCTTCGGCTTCAAGGCCCGGATCAAGGACCGCTATTTGTTCGAGATCGCCAAGGAATGCCTGGCCATCGCCCATGCCGGCCTGCGCCGCCGCGCCAGGCTCGATGCCAATGGCCGGGATGAGACCCGCCACCTCGCGCCGCTCGACCGCATCATCGACAGCGGCAAGACTCCGGCGGAGGAAATGCTCGCCAAGTTCAATGGCGCCTGGGGTGGCTCGGTGGCCCCGGCCTACAAGGAATATTGCTTCTAGCTCAAGCGCTTGTGAGTTGGGTCGGCGGATTCTGTCAATCTGTTCATCGGGCGTACAGGTGTTGCGCGTTCCAATGGGGCTCGTCGATCGCCCTGTGACAACCAGCCGGAAGCCCGTTTGCATGTTGAGGAGCCGCCTGTTCGGAGCGTGTTGGGGCGCATTGGCCATGCTGGTGCTGGCAATGACGGCCCCTGCGCAGGCGCAGACCAATTTCGACAGGCCGGGTGGCGACTATCAGCGTTCGGTGTCGATGTCCGGCGATCCCGCCGAATGCGCGCTGATCTGCGAGCGCGACCGCAAGTGCCGGGCCTGGAGCTTCAATTATCCCAGCGATAATTCCGAAAACGCCGTGTGCTGGCTGAAGGATAAGGTCCCGCCACGCATCCAGAGCTATTGCTGCGTCTCCGGTGTTCGCGGTGCCGGTGTCATCGAGCCGCGCAGCGGGCCGGTGGAGATCTCGACCGATCGCTGGGGCGGCGACTATCGCTCCTTTGAGGTGAAGAACGACGACAAGGCCGAGCGCGGCGATGTCTGCCGCGATGCCTGCCAGGGCGACAACAAATGCCGCGCCTGGACCTTCGCCCGGCCGGGCTATGCCGGCAAGAGTGCCCGCTGCTTCCTGAAAAACGACATCAAGCCGCCGCGGCGCAAACCGGGATTCGTTTCAGGCGTTGTAAGGTGAGGCCCGACGACAATCGCCAGCAATGGAGCTGACAGATGACGCATATTCTCCGCACTGCCATCGGTGGCACAGCCTTGATGGCTCTCACCACGGTGGCGGCCGTCGCGCATCATGGCTGGGGCAGTTATGACGCCGCCAAGCCGGTCACCGTGACCGGGCCGATCGAGAGCCTGAAATTCGAGAATCCGCATGCCACCGTCGTCATCAAGGGCAGCGACAAGGCGTGGACCGTGACGCTGGCGCCGACCTCGCGCATGACCTCGCGCGGCGCTTCGGCCGACGTCGTTGCTGTCGGCAAGACGGCGTCGGCCTATGGCTATCCGTCCACGGTGGAGAAGGACGAGATGCGTGCCGAGCGCATCACGGTCGACGGCAAGACTTACGAACTGCGCTAGCGGCATCGCCCGATGACGGAAGCTGCTCCCGCACTATTCGTCGCCATGGAAGCGTCTGGCATTGGCGCGGCGATCCGACAGTCGCGCTGGCTCTATATGCTTGCCAATGTCGGTCACATCGTCGCGCTGGTGTTCTTCGCCGGGGCCATTGCGGTGATGGACACGCGTCTCGCGGGCGGCCTTTCGGCCACAGCGCCCGGCCCGTTGCTGCGCAAGGCACGGCAGTTTGCGATCGCAGCCTTTGCCGGCCTGATCATCACCGGCCTCGTGCTGTTTACGGCCGAAGCCAGCCATGTGGTGCTGAACCGCGTGTTCCAGATCAAGGTCGGGCTGATCGTGCTGGGCTTGCTCAATATCGTCTGGGTCGAGCGGGCCATTATGCCCAAGGTCGCTGCCTTGCCGCCGCTTGCGCCGATGCCGGCCGGCGCCAAGCAAGGTGCTCTGGCGTCGCTGGCGATCTGGCTCAGCGTCGCGATCTGCGGTCGCGCGATCGCTTATTTCTGACGACCTTTCGTAGGGTGGGCACGCTCCGCTTTGCCCACCCTACGGTCGGTGCTTCAATGCACGCCCGTGAAGAACCGCGCAAAACGCAGGCCGGACCACCAGTTGGTCATCGGCTGGCTGCGGACGCCGAGGTCCCATGAACCGACAATGGCATCGACGCGGCCGACGAGATTGTCCATCGGCAGCAGGCCGACACCGCCCTGCCGAACGGGCACACGGCTGTCCGCGGAATTATCGCGGTTGTCGCCCATCACGAACAGGTGGCCGGGTGGCACGGTCACGTCCGGTGTGTTGTCGAGCCGGCCGTTGTTGCGCAGCTTGAAGATCGGATGTGCGACCCCGCCAGGCAGTGTTTCAACATAACGCTGGGCGGGCTCCGAGCTGCCGCTGTCGTCTTCGGCCGCACCGATGCCGTCGGCCTGCACGGCGGCAGCCTTGCCATTGATCCAGACCTGGCCGCCGCGCAACTCCACATGATCGCCGGGCAGGCCGATCACGCGCTTGACCCAGACCTGCGAGCGATCGCCGGGCCAGCGAAACACCACCACATCGCCGCGCTTTGGTGTCGAGGCGAAGACGCGGCTCGTTTCCGGAAACGCGACATGGATCGGCAGCGAGGCGGTGGAGTAGCCATAGGGGAATTTCGTCGCCAGCAGCGCGTCGCCGATCAGCAGCGTCGGCTCCATGGAGGCGGAGGGGACGTAGAATGGCTCGGCCAGCGCGCCCTTGCCGAGAAACACGATGCCGACAATGGCGGCGATCTGCGCAATCTGGCTACCCCAGCGCTTGGCGGTGCTGCCGGCCGAATCCGTCGTGGTTTCCGTGCTCACGAGCCCGTTCCTCCGATCGTCACCTTGTCCATGCGCAGCGTCGGCTGGCCGACGCCCACCGGCACGCCCTGCCCATGCTTGCCGCAGGTGCCGATGCCGTCGTCGAGGGCGAGATCGTTGCCGATCATGCTGATGCGGTGCAGGTCGGTGGGACCATTGCCGATCATCATCGCGCCTTTCAGCGGCGCGCCGATCTTGCCGTTCTCGATCTTGTAGGCCTCGGTGCACTGGAATACGTATTTGCCGGAGGTGATGTCGACCTGGCCGCCGCCGAAATTCACGGCATAGATGCCGTTTTTCACCGAAGCGAGGATTTCCGCGGGATCGCGCTGGCCGGCCAGCATGTAGGTGTTGGTCATGCGCGGCATCGGCACATGGGCATAGCCCTGGCGGCGGCCATTGCCGGTGGGCTTCATGCCCATCAGGCGCGCGTTCTGGCGGTCCTGCATGTAGCCGACCAGGATGCCGTCCTCAATCAGCGTGGTGCGGTTGGTCGGCGTGCCTTCGTCGTCGATGGAGAGCGAGCCGCGGCGCGATGAGATAGTGCCGTCATCCACCACAGTGACGCCCTTGGCGGCCACCTGCTGGCCGAGCAAGCCTGCGAAAGCCGAGGTCTTCTTGCGATTGAAATCGCCTTCGAGCCCGTGGCCAACGGCTTCATGCAGCATCACGCCGGGCCAGCCGGGGCCAAGCACAACGTCCATCTCGCCAGCGG
The DNA here is from genome assembly GCF_044340795.1 of Tardiphaga sp. Lineage (GTDB taxonomy): Bacteria > Pseudomonadota > Alphaproteobacteria > Rhizobiales > Xanthobacteraceae > Tardiphaga. The sequence continues at coordinate 5,730 of NZ_JBIISY010000158.1, read as the reverse complement.
GGGCGGGGATCGAGTCGAGATTCACAACGGCCTCGCGCAGCGCGCCATCGGCGGCGGCGCGCCAGTTGGCGCTTTCGATGAAGCGGGCATAGCCCTCGCGGCCGCCATAGCCCTTGCTGCCGCTTTCCTGCCGGTCACCCTGGCCGGCGACCACGGTGATATTCACGCGCACCAATGGGCGGATGTCGCGATAGCTCTCGCCATCCGGCCGGATGATTTCCACCACCTGCCAGCTCGCGCCGAGCGAGACCGAGACCTGGCGCACGCGCGGGTCCTTGTCGCGCACATAGGCGTCGATCTCGGCCAAGAGCTTCACCTTGGCCTCGAAGCCCGGGGCATCGAGCGGATTGTCGTCGTTGTAGAGCTTCACATTCGTGTGAGAGGGAGCCGCGGCGAAGGTGCCGTTGTAGCCGCCGCGCACCGCGTTCACGGCGTCCGCCGCCCGGATCAGCGCCGGGATCGAGACATCCGAGGAATGCGCATAACCGACTGCGTCGTCTTTCACGGCGCGGAGGCCAAAGCCCTGCGCGGTGTCATAGGTCGCCTGTTTCAGCCGGCCATTGTCGAAGCTGAGCGCCTCGCTCTGGCTGTATTCGAGAAACAACTCGCCATCGTCTGCTCCCTGCAGCCCCCTGAGCAGTTCGCGGCGGACTTCGTCGCGGTCGAGATTGGCACGGTCGAGCAGGGAGGTGGTGACGAGGCTGGTCATGCAGGCTCCAAAAACGGCAGGCATTGCTGCGCCGGAAGGCGGTTTCACCTTGTAGCGGCAACCCGGGATCGGGTCGCCTTACATTGGCGTAATCTCGGACGATACAGGTGTTCGCCGGGGAAGATAGGTACGGGGTTACAAAATGGGAGGGGCTTTCCGGCGCGGCTCCGGTTCCAGTTTGGAGCGATTACAAACTGGCGCGGTGGTTCGCCCTGTGGCGGTGCGGTAAGCGTAGGTCATTGCCGCAGCGGGCGCTGAGACCCGACGCAGTTCGTCCTCCAGCTTGATATCCCCGCTGCTTATGGCCTCCCCGATCAAATCCGCTTTCCTTCAGGTTCACTCCATCATCGGCCTCGCGATTGCGTTGGTGGTCGGTCTGATGGGCCTCACCGGTGCGATGCTGTCCTTCGAGGACGAGATCGTGGCCGCGCTCAATCGCGATGTGGCGAAGGTCGAGTTGCGCTCGGCCCCGGTGCTGACGCCGGATCAGATCGTGGCGAAGCTGCAAGGCCAGCCCGGTGCCGGCCAGGTTCAGTTGATGTTGCTGTCGAGCGAGCCGGGCGCTGCGGTGCGCGCGCGCTTTGCGCGCAACGAGGCCGGTGAGCGGTCGTCGGTTTTTGTCGATCCCTATGACGGACGGATCCTTGCGCCTGTGAGCGGCGAGGGCCTCTTTGCCACGCTGCGCAACCTGCATCGCTTCCTGCTGCTGCCGGGCAATGGCAATGGTTATGGCCGCCTGATCACCGGCGTATCGGCGATCGGCCTGCTGGTGCTGCTCATTTCCGGCATGGTGCTGCGCTGGCCGCGTCGTGTGCGCAGCATCAGGATGTGGCTGAAGCCGAATCTGGCGATGCCGGGCCGCGCCTTTCACTGGTCGCTGCATAGCGTGGTCGGCACCTGGGTGCTGCCGGTCTATGTGGTGATTATTCTGACTGGCCTCTGGTGGTCGTTCGATTGGTACCGCACCAGTGCCACCTGGCTGCTGTCGAGCAAGCCGCCGGTTGCCGCGAAGGCGCCTGCGAAAGCCAAGGGTGGCGCCAGGCCTGCGAGTGCGGACGAGGCCGCGGCGACGCCATCACTGGATCGCGCATGGGCGACATTCCTCGCCGAACAGGGCAGTCACTACGCCAATGTCTATCTCGCGGTGCCGAATGGCCCGGGCCCCGTGCGCTTGCGCTCGCTGGCCAAGGACGCGCCGCATGATGTGGCCCGCGACGATTTCCGCATCGATGGCGCCACCGGCCGCGTCATTGCCGTCGAGCGTTACGCGGACAAATCCGTCGGCGACAGCATCTTGCAGCGGGTCCTGCAGATCCACACCGGCGCGGCGTTCGGGCTGGTCGGCCGCATCCTGTTCATGATCGCGGCCGCGCTGATGCCGCTGTTCACGGTCACCGGCTTCATCCTGTATCTCTCGCGCCGGCGGTTGAAGGCGCAGTCGAGGCCCAGCCGCAATCACCGCCGTGCGGCGGGACTGGTGGCTGGCGAATAGGCTGTAGCCCGAATGGAGCGAAGCGCAATCCGGGGACCGGCGTTTCCGTTGCTTCTACAGATCCCGGATTACGCTGCGCTCCATCCGGGCTACGCCTGCGCGTTTACGGCAGCTTGTCGTAGCCATCTCCGAGCCCATTCAGGCTTAGCGGAAAACCGATGCCTTCTTCCGGGGTCTCGAAGATGATGAAGGTCGCGGTCTTGGCGGTGCGCAACTGGCCGAGTAGCTTGTCGTCCATCACAACTTCCGCGACGCAGCCATTGGGCAGGCAGCGCACGAAGCCGGCGCGACCGACATCCTGATTGTCGAGCTTGAGGCCGAGGCCGGAGGGCAGCAGCACGCCGAGCGGCGCCACAACGCGCATCAGCTTGCTCTTCTGGTCGGCGGTCTTGAGCACGATCACCGTGAGGCCGGCATTGGAGCGGTCTTCCGCCACAACGCTCTGGATCAGCGCGCATTGCTCGGCCTGTGCGCCAGGCGGGGTGTCGCAACGGATCTGCCAGTCACCATGCGTCGACTTCACGGCGCCTTGTGCGCTGGCGGCGACGGGCGCGGCGAGCAAGGCCGCAAATGTCAGAAAACCGAGCGTGAGGCGGCGCCAGCTTGTGGTCGGCTGCTGCTGCGATGTCGAAAGCCTCATCCGGATCGATCCTTCGGGGTCGTGTGTGGTGCAGGATTCTTCAGGGCTCATGGTCAGTGGTCTCTGCAATGGGTTTGGCAGCACTGTGAACGCTGTTCGATCTGAAGAATTCCAGAGCGCGGAATGATACTGCAATGACGGCGCCTTGAAGGCGGCCACGACAGCTGCTTGCGCGCCGATTGTGGCGAATCATTTACCCGATCATCGCATATTTCGTGCCTAAAGCGGGCATCGTCGGTGTCAAGCGCCGTCATAGGTGACTGACATTTGTCACTGAATCGCTGCGGCGAATACGACCTTGGTGCAATACCGGCGAATGCAGTCCCGGATACCGCACTCCTGCATTGCGACAGGTCAAGAATTATGGTTTGAGAAGCTGGATTTCGACGCATTCTAACGAGCGGGCTTATGGGGCCTTGGTCGATTGCCTTGGGCAATTTGTCCGTTTGTTCGAGAGGGGGTCGGGCCGCATACTCGGGAAATACCGGGATGCGTAAGATTTTACATGGGAGCGCACGCGGCATGAGGATGCTGAGGGGCCAGTTTGGCCACCGGTTGCTGGGGTTAGCGGTTGTTGGGGCCGGTCTCGCTGTTAGCGGCGCTGCCTTTGCTCAGGTGACGGGTCAGCCCGCGCCGTGGGAGTACAAGCTTCAGGAAGCGGCCACGCCGGTGATGGAGAACATCACCTGGTTTCACAATTTCCTGCTCTGGCTGATCACCGCCATTACGCTGTTCGTGCTGGCGCTGCTCATCGTCGTGGTGGTCAAGTTCAATTCCAAGGCCAATCCGGTCCCGTCCAAGACGACCCATAACACGTTGATCGAAGTGGCGTGGACGATCATTCCGGTGCTGATCCTGGTTGCTGTCGCGGTGCCGTCGTTCCGGTTGCTGTTCCTGCAGCTCGACATTCCGAAAGCCGACCTGACCATCAAGGCCACCGGCAAGCAGTGGTTCTGGACCTATTCCTATCCGGACAATGGCCCGTTCGAATTCGACTCGCTGATGGCCCAGGACAAGCAGCCGCGCCTGCTTGCCGTCGATAACGAAGTGGTGGTGCCGGTGAACAAGGTGGTTCGCGTGCAGACCACGGCCGCCGACGTGATCCACTCCTTCGCGGTGCCGTCCTTCGGCATCAAGATCGACGCAATCCCGGGCCGCCTCAACGAGACCTGGTTCAAGGCCACCAAGACCGGTTGGTTCTACGGCCAGTGCTCGGAACTGTGCGGCAAGGACCACGCCTATATGCCGATCGCGATCCGCGTCGTTACCGAGCAGGAATTCGCGGCCTGGATCGAGGCGGCGAAGAAGAAGTTCGCCAGCAACCCGTCGAGCACGTTTGCATCGGCCGGGACGGTGCAGGCGCAGTGAGGCGCGCGGGGCCGGAAGGCCCCGAGCCGATCTGATTTGAGGAATTGGGCGAGGGGACCGCGAGGTCCGAAAAGACTGCCAAGACGACGAAGCAGGATTTGAAAATGGCAACGACCGCGGCAACACCGGCTCATACTGATCACGCTCACGACGATCATGCGCATGCGCATCCGACCGGGTGGCGTCGTTACGTCTATTCGACGAACCATAAGGACATCGGCACGATGTACCTTATCTTCGCGATCTGCGCCGGCGTGATCGGCGGCCTGATGTCGATCCTGATCCGCATCGAGCTGATGTATCCGGGCGTGCAGATATTCCACGAGGCGCACACCTACAACGTCTTCGTCACCTCGCACGGCCTGATCATGATCTTCTTCATGGTGATGCCCGCGATGATCGGCGGCTTCGGCAACTGGATGGTGCCGCTGATGATCGGTGCGCCGGACATGGCCTTCCCGCGCATGAACAACGTGTCGTTCTGGCTGCTGCCCGCCGCGTTCGCGCTGCTCATCATCTCCACTTTCGTGGAAGGCGAGCCCGGCGCCAATGGTGTCGGTGCCGGCTGGACCATGTATGCGCCGCTCTCGACCTCGGGTCATCCGGGTCCTGCCGTCGACTTCGCGATCCTGTCGCTGCATATCGCCGGTGCGTCGTCGATCCTTGGCGCCATCAACTTCATCACCACCATCTTCAACATGCGCGCGCCGGGCATGACCCTGCACAAAATGCCGCTGTTCGTGTGGTCGATCCTGGTCACCGTGTTCCTGCTTTTGCTGTCGCTGCCGGTTCTCGCGGGCGCCATCACCATGCTGCTGACGGACCGTAACTTCGGCACGACGTTCTTCGCGGCCGAAGGCGGCGGCGATCCGGTGCTGTTCCAGCATCTGTTCTGGTTCTTCGGCCACCCCGAGGTGTACATCCTGATTCTGCCCGGCTTCGGCATGATCTCGCAGATCATCTCGACCTTCTCGAAGAAGCCGGTGTTCGGCTATCTCGGCATGGCCTATGCGATGGTCGCCATCGGCGGCATCGGCTTCGTCGTGTGGGCGCACCACATGTACACCGTGGGCATGTCCTCGGCGACGCAGGCCTACTTCGTCGCCGCCACCATGGTCATCGCGGTGCCCACGGGCGTGAAGATCTTCTCATGGATCGCCACCATGTGGGGCGGTTCTATCGAGTTCAAGGCGCCGATGGTCTGGGCCGTGGGCTTCGTGTTCCTGTTCACCCTCGGCGGCGTCACCGGCGTCGTGCTGGCCAATGCCGGTGTCGATCGCGTGTTGCAGGATACCTACTACGTCGTGGCACACTTCCATTATGTGCTGTCGCTCGGCGCCGTGTTCGCCATTTTCGCCGGCTGGTACTACTGGTTCCCGAAGATGTTCGGCTACATGTATTCGGACTTCATCGCCAAGCTCCACTTCTGGGTCACCTTCATCGGCGTCAACCTGGTGTTCTTCCCGCAACACTTCCTCGGCCTGTCCGGCATGCCCCGCCGTTACATCGACTACCCGGATG
>NZ_JBIISY010000393.1:0-3636 GCF_044340795.1 Tardiphaga sp. | reverse complement strand
GGAGAAGCTCCAGGTGCTAACCCACACTCAGTCGATTTCACAAGGCGCTTCTGATGATCGGCGCGAATTGAACCACTTAAACTGGCAACGGTCGGCAAACGTTGATCGTTGCGTTCGCAAGATCATTGAGCTTTCGGCATGTCCTGACGCCGTTGCTCACGTGGCCACTTAGCTGCGATGCTTGCAGCCCGGAAGACGTACCGTCACGCTTCTTTGATCCGGCGTTCGTCCGATATCACAGGCAGCCTTGACAGGTTTAGGAAGCCGGCGGCGACCTCGCTCCTCACAACGAGTGCAACGCGACCTCAAGGCCGCAATAAGACAGCGCCGCTTGAGACCTCGAAGCTTCAAGCGCCGCTCCCGCGAGAGATTTGCCGAAGCTGCGAAGCTTCCAGTCGTCGGAACAGAGATGTTGATTGTCGTTACTATGCGAAAGGAGCTCGCATGATCGACGATGAGCGCACACTTACCCGCAAGCAGCTTGATGAATGGCAGCGAAAGGATCAGCGGAAAAGACAGGAAAGCGCGGAGAAAGCTCGCACGCAACCCCAAGATGGCGAGGCACCCGACGGTTGCTCGCTTTGGCTCGACTCTCCTGATGCCAATCGGTAGGCGCTGCCAAAAGCGAGGAGTGCGATGCCTGGATAAACTCAGATAATTACTGCAGCTATTTGCAAGCAAATGTCTGCTGGGTATGAGACGCGGTGATTCGTTTCAGGCGAGAGAATGAGCCGAGGTCAGCGACGCGGCAGCGCTTGCATCAGGCCAGACCAATGAAGTTGTGATTTCGGATATAGCCTTGGTCAGGAACAGGGACGTCAATTACCATTTTCCTGAGCGGAAATGACAGAACTGAGATTACGAATCTAGGGAATGACCACATGCTATGGACGCCCTTCCCACATAAGGAGTACCTGCGTTCTACGAGCGCAGCTGCCATCCGGCAAATCCGGTCTGCCCAAACACCAATCCGTCGCTGCTTGGCAGGGCTTGACGCGGCCTTGACAGGTTTTCCAGTGGAACGAGCTCGTGTCCAAACGGCTATTCACGCGGCTAGAGCGCTCAGTGATCGGCTTAGGGTGTTAGAAGCCCATGAGGCGCTTCGCGACCGGGCGGGCCCCGCACTAGGACAGTCAATGCCGGAGCTTCAAACTGATAATCCGCTGCTCGTCGATTGGACATGCCAGTTGCTAGCGTACAAAGCGCAGGAGACCGCCTATTGGCGCTATATGCTGCTTGTCTGTGACTTGGCAGATTTATCCGATTTGAAGCCGCTATACGAAGTGAGTTTAGCGGACGCTCAGACCTTTGAGGATTGGCTTGGTCGCGCATTCGAGACATTGGCAGTCAGACAGTTGGAAATGGCTGGTGTCCTAAGTGCTAATCCTTCCCCGGGAAACGCCGTCTTGACGACCCAGCTCCGCGGCAGTTTGAAAGAGGAGTGGGCGGCGGCCAGCGTCTTCTAGCGGCGCAGGCGCCTAGCGCTCTCCCTGTTTAGGGGGCGGCCCTCGGGCGTGAGGGCCGCCCGTTGTTATATAATCGAATTCGTAGTCGGCGCCTCTGACATTTGCTCGGCTTGTGCCGCCGAGTCCGGACGTGCCGGACCTAATACCGGCTCTTGTCCCAGCGGTTCGAACGCTCGGAACTCGAAGCTGCCCTTGCCATCGGGGCTGGGCCCTTCCGAATAGGCGCCGGGCGGGACAGGTGTGCCGTTCCTCTCCGTGCCCATGAACATATAGGCAAACTCCTGCGCCTCTTTCGTTCGGTCGAAGGAGTTCGGAATCGGCAACGCTGCTGTCCCGCCGAGCTCTTCGATAACCGCAAGCCATTGCTGCTGGTGCATCGTGTCTCGCGCGATCAGATAGCTGAGCATTCTCTGCATGCCCTCGTCGGCCGTCGCATTGAAAAGACGGACAGCAAGGGTACGACCGGTACTTTCAGCCGCGACGTTCGCATACATGTCTGCGGCGATGTTTCCGCTGGCATAGACGTGGGAGCAGTCGAAAGGCACACCGTCGCAGTTGGCGGGGAAAGCGGCCATGCCGGTTGACAGGATGTGACGATGAAGCATGCCTTCGACAATATGCCGAGGGCGTTCGCCGCCGAGTACGGCACCGACGATGGGATTTGCGGTCGCGGCACTTTCCTGAAGGGTTGCTGGAGCGTCTTCCAGATTGAGAGCGACGGCCGTGGCCAGCATCTCAATGTGGCTGATCTCTTCGGTCGCGGTGTTTAGCAGAACGTCGCGATACTTAGCCGGGCCTCGTGCGCCCCACGCTTGGAAAAAGTATTGCAGGCAGACGCGAATCTCACCTTCGACGCCGCCGATTGCTTGCTGGAGCTGTCGGGCAAAGATTGGATCAGGGCTCGCAACTTCAACGGGGTACTGAAGTCGTTTGTCGAAATAATACATTTGCGTTCCTTGGGATGCGCAACGCCTCCGAGATTTACCCCGGGGGTCGTCGCTTGTGAGCAGGACGAGTGCTTCTCAATAAACACGGCGGTTCCAGCGCCTTTCCCGGCGACGAATGGAACCGCGGATTGCGGATGCAGTCGCCGCCTACACCGCTGATCGATGCCTGACACTGATTGTAGGATGTGAAGGAGCAGTCCGGCGTTCCTCTGGTAACGGTTGTGCATTGGCGGAACGGGTAGTCGGAGCGGCTTGCGCTGGCAGCGAGATGCGACAAGCGACGAACGAAGAAGCTATAATCGCTCGATATGGGAAACTCCGTGATTGCATAGTCATGGAAGCCATAGTTTTCCGCCCTGTTCCTACGCTGCAGTTTTTCTTTTTGGGGGCCGATGTCCGGCGTATGTCGCGCAGCGGGCAGACACGGAATATTTTGAGGTAGAACATCTGCATACTGCGCGCGAGACAAAGCGAGGATGTGGATGGCGGTTGAACAGAATCCTCGCACTTTCACGATCAACTTTGGTCCGCAGCACCCGGCCGCTCACGGGGTCCTTCGCTTGATCCTTGAATTGGACGGAGAGGTCGTCACACGCGTCGATCCACACATCGGTCTTCTTCACCGCGGCACCGAGAAGCTTATCGAAGCGAAGACATATCTGCAGGCGATCCCATACTTCGATCGTCTGGACTATGTCGCGCCGATGAGCCAGGAGCACGCGTTTTGCCTCGCAATCGAGAAGCTCCTTGGCATCACGCCGCCATACCGTGCTCAACTGATCCGGGTTCTTTATCTCGAAATCAGTCGGATTCTGTCGCATCTCCTCAACGTCACGACCCAAGCGATGGACGTCGGAGCGCTCACCCCGCCATTGTGGGGGTTCGAGGAGCGGGAGAAATTGATGGTCTTCTACGAGCGAGCTTCCGGAAGCCGCATGCACGCGAACTACTTCCGACCTGGCGGGGTCCATCAGGATCTTCCGAACCAATTGATCGAGGACATCGATGCCTGGTGCGACCCGTTCCTGGAGGTCGTTGATGATCTGGACGATCTCTTGACCAATAACCGCATCTTCAAGGGTCGGAACGTTGATATCGGCGTAATCTCGCTTGATGAGGCCTGGAAGCGCGGCTTTTCTGGCGTGATGGTTCGCGGTTCCGGGGCAGCCTGGGACCGTCGCAAGTCGCAGCCCTACGAATGCTACGCCGAGCTCGACTTCGAC
>NZ_JBIISY010000392.1:0-3647 GCF_044340795.1 Tardiphaga sp. | reverse complement strand
CAATCGTCAGCGCTTCGACAGCGAGACCTGCCTGAAGATGGACGCCAACAAGCCGAACTATCTCCTGCTCGGCGACAGCCATGCCGCACATCTGTGGTCTGGCCTTGCCAAGGCACTGCCCGACGTCAATCTGTTACAGGCCAGCGCCAGCATGTGCCGGCCGTTGATCCAGCCAGTGTCAGCGCTGGACAGCCGCGCCTGCCCGCGGCTGATGAACGAGGTGTTCGGCAATTTCTTGACCGGGCACAAGATCGATCGTGTGCTGCTCTCGGCGTCCTGGAAAGACGAGGATTTTACCTTGCTCGCCAGCACGCTGGATACGCTGCGCGCCCGCGGGCTGAAGGTGACCGTGCTCGGCCCGATCGTCGAATATGACGGCGCGCTGCCGCGGCTGCTGGTCAACGAAATCCTGAAGAACGACACGTCGATCGCGCGCAGCCATCGCAGCGCCGGCATCCCCGAGCGCGACAACGCCTTGCGCGACATCGCACGCGCCCATGGCGCCGATTACATCTCGGTCTATGACGCCGTGTGCCCGCAAGACCGTTGCCAGGTCTATGCGGAGCGCGACGTGCCGCTGCAATTCGATGCCGGGCATCTCACCAATGCCGGTGCTGATATCATCGGCGCGCGGATCGCAGCAGCCTTGCGCGGCGAGCGCCCGCTGTCGCATGCCGCCAGCGCAACGTCGCGGTGAGCCCTATGAAACGCCGAAGCTTCATCGCCCTGGCTGGTGCCGCCTCGCTCGGCGGGCTGATCTTCCCGTCGCGCTCTGGCGCGGCGCGGTCTGAACCCTCGATCGCAGCCCTGCCGACGGCAAAGTACGCCGGCGCCTTCGTGCTGTGGGGGGACAAAGGTCGCGAGTTCAATCTGCGCAAATGGGAGGACGACCTCAACCAGCCGCGCAGCTCGGCGCTTGCCGTGGATTACTACGGGCACGACAAGTGGTCCGACTTCGAGGACTATCGCTGGGTGCCGGCACTGTGGCAGCGCCTCAATCCGAACCGCAACGTATCGTGGTCGTTTCCGCTGACAGTGAAGGGCACGCCCCTCGCCGATGTCGCCAACGGGTTGCATGATCGCGAATTTGCAGCGGCCGCGCGGGCCATCGCGGATGCGCAGCCCCGCGCCATCATCCGCATCGGCTGGGAGATGAACAGCATCGGCACGCCGTGGTTCGCCAAGGGCCAGGAACAGGACTACATCCGCGCCTTCCGGCATGTGGTCGGCATCTTCCGGCGCACGTCGCCGCACTTCAAGTTCGACTGGTGTCCGAACTGGGGACGTCAGGAACTGCCGGCCGATTCAGTCTATCCCGGTGACGACGTGGTCGATTACATCGGCATGGATGTCTATGATTTCAAATGGCCGGGGAATGCGGAAGAGCGCTGGCGCGACCGTTATCTGAAAGCCGATTACGGTCTTGAATGGCAGCGCGATTTCGCCGCCGCCCATGGCAAGAAGATGAGCTATCCCGAATGGGGTGTCGGGCAGTTCGGCGACAATCCATATTTCGTGCAGCAAATGCACGACTGGTTCGTGCAGAACGACGCCAGCATTGCCTATGCCGCCTATTTCAATGTGGATGGCGACTGGCCGACTCAGCTCGACACCAACAATTTCCCGAACTCGGCAGCGCTGTTCAGAAAACTGTTCCGGCGCACGGATCGTTAACAGATCCTGACCGCGATGCCGCGGATTTAGCGATCCGGATTCAAGCGAATTTAGACGGAGATAGATACCAACATCACGTCGCGCGCCTATCCTGATCCGCAGGACGCGTCGCGTGTCGCATGTCTCCTTCAACCGCGAGCATCGTGTCCATCGTGATCAGGCATCCAGGCGAACGGCTTAATCAGCGCTCGGACGGCAGCGCGCGCAGCGTGCTTGTCACGGGCGGCGCCGGCTATATCGGCAGCCACATGGTGTTGTGCCTGCGCGATGCCGGCTTTCGTACGGTGGTGATCGACAATCTCTCCACCGGGCATCGCTCGGCGGTGCCGCTGGATGTGCCATTCTATCCCGGCAATTGCGGTGATGCCGAGCTCACCACGACGGTGCTGGCGAGGCACGGGATCGACACCGTGTTTCACTTTGCCGCCGATATCGTCGTGTCGGAATCCGTGAGCAATCCGCTGGGTTACTACGGCAACAATGTCGCCAATGCGCAGTCGTTGCTGGCGAGTTGTGTTCGCAGCGATGTCAGCAATTTCATCTTCTCCTCCAGCGCCGCCGTCTATGGCCAGCCGGACGTGGCCGTGATCGACGAAGACCAGCCGCGCAGCCCGATCAATCCTTACGGCCGCTCCAAGCTGATGATGGAGTGGATGCTGGAAGACACCGCGCATGCGCATCCGCTACGCTATGCGGCGTTGCGCTACTTCAACGTGGCGGGCGCCGATCCAGCCGGGCGCGCGGGACAGAGTTCGGCCAAGGCGACACATCTGATCAAGATGGCGGTGCAGGCCGCACTCGGCCGCCGCGACGGGCTTGATGTGTTCGGTACCGACTATGCGACACCGGACGGTTCGTGCGTTCGCGACTATGTGCATGTCAGCGATCTCGCGCGCGGCCATCTCGATGCGCTCGCTTGCCTCGATCGCGGCCATGGCAGCATCGCCTGCAATATCGGCTATGGCCGGGGCTACTCGGTGTTCGATGTCATCGCGGTGGTGAAGGATGTCGCGCAGGTCGATTTTCCCGTGCGCCTGAAGCCGCGTCGCGCGGGCGATCCTGCGTCGCTGGTTGCGGCCAATGCGCGCGCCCTGCGCGAGCTGCGCTGGATGCCGCAGCACGACGATCTCGCCGCCATCGTGCGCGATGCGCTCGCCTGGGAAGCGCGGCTGGAGATCGCGACTGCGACAGATAGTCCATCGCTGCTGCCGCCGGTGGTCACCGCGTCTCAAAGCGAGACAGTGCCGCTGGTCTGAGCGCGACGGTTTTCGCCGCCCGGATTGTCCCCCCGTTTACCCTGTTCCGGCTCCGCGCTGGACGGAGCAATTGATACCTATGAAAGTCGATCTAGGTATTTGTTTCGACAGTTTCGAACCTCACCGATTTCAAGCAAAGCCATCATGTCCGCGCAACGCGACCCCATCACCGAACGGCAGGGCGACGATCGCCGGCGATCCACCTTCGAGGACACGCAGAGCGCCGTGGCAGCACGCGGCGGCGATGATCGTCGCCTGAGCGGTGACCGCCGCGGCAATCCGCTGACACGCTGGCGCCGCATCTGGCTCGGCGGGCTGCAGGTCGTGGTCACCGACCGCGACGATGCGGCGAAGGTGATGGTTGACCAGGCGCTACAGCGCAAGGGCCTGTGGCGCTTCCCGGTCTATGTCACCTCCACCAATGGCGAAGTCGCCTATCGCTGCGCCACCGATGACGCGCAGAAGGATCTGTTCACCCAGGCTGACGCCATCCATGCCGACGGCATGCCGCATGTGTTCGCGTCGCATCTGGTCAGCGACACGCCGCTGCCCGAGCGGGTCGCCACCACTGACCTGTTTCACGACGTCGCCATCGAGGCCAGCGCACGCGGTGCGACTATGTACATGCTCGGCGCCACCGATGAGGTGAACCGGTTGGCCGTCAGCGCGGTGCGGCGGCAATATCCCGACCTCGACATTGTCGGCGCACGGCATGGT
>NZ_JBIISY010000157.1:0-14646 GCF_044340795.1 Tardiphaga sp. | reverse complement strand
TGGGCGATATTCTTAATACCATGCCCGAGGCGACCTACGGCACCAACCGGATGTCACTGGCGAATATCAAGGGTCACGTCACCTTCGAGCGGGTATCGTTTCGCTACCGTATCGATGGTCCCGGCATTCTCTTCGACATCAATTTCAACTGCCCGGCCGGACAGGTCATCGGCGTGGTCGGCCCGTCCGGGTCCGGCAAAAGCACGTTGGCAAAACTGGTGCAGCGCCTCTACGTCCCCGAGGCCGGGCGTGTCCTTGTCGATGGAATCGACGTCGCGCAGGTCGATCCGGTCTGGTTGCGCCGACAGATCGGTGTCGTTCCGCAGGACAGCATTCTGCTCAACGGCTCCATTCGTGACAACATTGCCCTGGTCGATCCCGCGACCCCTCCCGACAAGGTCATCGAGGCCGCCACACTCGCCGGCGCCAACGACTTTATCCTGCAACTGCCAGGGGGCTACGATACCGTTGTCGGTGAACGCGGCAGCACCTTGTCAGGCGGACAACGCCAGCGCATCGCCATCGCCCGGGCCCTGGTATCCGATCCACGGATTCTGATCCTCGACGAGGCCACGAGCGCCCTCGACTATGAAAGCGAGCGCATCGTGCAGGATCACATGGCGCAGATCGCCCGCGGACGCACAGTCATCATCATCGCCCATCGCCTGTCCGCCCTGCGCATAGCGGACCGGATATTGACCATCGAGGACGGTCGGCTCGTCGAGGATGGCACCCATGACGAACTCATCAATGCCAATGGGCGCTACGCCAAGCTGTATCGGATGCAAGCCGGCTTTCAACGATACCCGTAGTTCTTGAACATGGAATTTCACGTGAGACAATGCAGATAGAGGACGGCATAGCGTGATTGAAGCCAGGGCCAATGTGCTTCGCACCGTGGGCGATCCAGGTCTGTTCGCCCTGAAGATGGTATTCCGCCTGCAAGGCGCGGAACAGGTCGCCATGGATCTTCCTGCCAGCGTCGATGGCGGCCCGGTCGATGTCGCAGACATGCTGAAATATGCCGAGCACGCCGGTTTTTCCGCGCGCTGCATCTCGACGACATGGTCTGAACTCCCCAGATACCATCTCCCGGCGATTGCCCAGTTGCACGGGGGCAGCTTCGCGATCCTTGGCCGGGTCGAAGGCGACAAGGCCGTTGTGCTGCGCGCCGAAGCATCGCGGCCAACTGTGATGAGCCGCACGGAATTCACCGATCTCTGGGAAGGCCGCCTCATCTTGATCGGCGAGCCCACGGTGGCTTCGCGGCCATCTCGCTTACGACGCGCGCTGGCCGCCATCCCCCACCGACGTCGCGAAGTGATCGCATGGCTGCGCTCGCTGCCTACCCCCGCGACCGCGGGCAGCACCGGTCTTCTGGCAAGCGCGAACCGAGGCGCACTCGTTCTGTCCGGCCAGGCGCAGAAAGTCAGCGGCGCGATCGGCCGCCTCGCGCTGCGAGATGCCAAAACACCTGCCCACGAACTCGCTTTTCTGCCGGCAGCGCTTGAGATCGTCGAAACACCGCCCTCGCCCATCGGCCGCGCGATTGTCCTGACGATCGTCGGCGTGTTCAGTTTCGGGCTGATCTGGGCGGCGGTCGGGACCATCGACATCGTCGCGACCGCACCCGGCAAGTTCATTCCGAGCGGCCGAACGAAATCGATCCAGCCGCTCGAGGCCGGGGTTGTTCGCACGATCAACGTCACCGACGGCCAAACCGTCAAGAACGGCGATGTCCTGATCTCGCTGGACAGCACGATGAGCGCAGCTGAACTCGAACATCTCAAGAGTGACCTTATGGGTGCCCGGCTCGACGTTGCTCGCTTGACGGCGGCACTGAGCCGAAAGCCGGATGTACTGGCCGCGTTTGTCCCTCCGGATCAGGCACCCCCACCCCTGATCGAGATGCATCGTCGCTACCTGGCCAGTCTCGTGGCCGAGCAAAGTGCCAAGTTGGCCTCGATCAATAGTCAGATCACGCAGAAGGAGGCGGAACGGACTACCTCGAAGGCCCTCGGCGAGAAGCTGCGATCGGTGATCGCGCCACTGCAGCAACGCGTCGAGATTCGCGAGCAGCTGTACCAGAAGGGGCTCGGCTCCAAGCTGTCCTATCTGACCGAATTGCAAGATCTGGTTAGCCAGCAGAAGGAACTATCGGTTCTGGACAGCCGCCATGCCGAGGCGGAAGCCGCCATTACCGTGCTGGTCGAGATGCGCACGAAGGCGATCGCAGAACATGAAAGGACGCTGTTCGACGACCTCGCAAAGGCCGAGCAGAAAGTTGCGGGCCTGTCGCAGGACGTCATCAAGGCGGAGCGCCGGACCTTCCTGCAAACCTTGACCGCGCCCATTGACGGCACGGTCCAGCAACTCGCCATCCACACCGTCGGCGGCGTCGTCACACCGGCCCAACCCCTGATGCTGATCGTGCCCGCCGATAGCCGGCTTGAGATCGAGGCGATTATCTCCAATCGTGACATCGGCTTCATCGAGCCCGGACAGGATGCAACAATCAAGGTCGATACATTCACCTATTCCCGCTACGGACTTTTGAACGGGAAAATCCTGAGCATTTCAAAAGACGCGATCACGCGTACCAAGCCCGTGGCCAAGGGTGACGAACCGTCGCTTTCGGCGAGTGCCTCCAGCAGCGAGCCCTCGGGGCAGGAGCTGGTCTATTCGGCCAGAGTTTCGGTCGACCGCACCGAGATGCAGATCGACAACAAGGTTATTCCCCTCACACCAGGAATGGCAGCCACGGTCGAGATCAAGACGGGATCGCGGAGCATGATCAGCTATCTGCTATCACCGTTATTGCGGTACCAGCATGAAAGCCTTCGCGAACGCTAGCGATCGCCGGCCGGTCTTGCGTGCGAGAATGTCCGTTCAGCGTGTTCGCAGTTCACTTGCCGGACACGTCTTCCACACGCTTCAGCAATCCAGCTGATGTCAGCGCCTCGGCCGCCTTGGTCAGCAAGTCCCATGACAGATTCGATCGCTCGGCAATGTCGAGCAGCGATGCATCGCCGTCTGACATGTTCAACAACCACAGAAGCGCCATCTGATAGTCGCCGGCGGATTTTCCGCCGATCCCGCCATACAGGCCGTAATCGCCGAGCTTCGGCTCGCACATCGGCTTCTGATTGATATATGAAGCGTTATTCTCGATCACATCGATGGTCGCGATCGCACGCTCCAGCGTGTCGCGCAGCGCCGCCGGCTTCACGAAGGCAACATTGTCAGCCGATGTGTGATATTCGGGAAACTGGCCATGCGGCGTCCGCATGAAGCAACCGACCGGGAGATCGATGCCTGGCGAGCAATATTGCCGCTCGTCGTAGCCGAACGGCGAGAATGGAAGCACCGTAAACGGGCTGCCGCTTTGCTGCAGCGTATAGATCCAGGCGCGATCGATTTCGGCATTGCTCCGGCGACTGCGTTTGTAGGTCGGCGCGCCGGCATCGCCCACACAGGTCAGAACCATGCCGTGCTTGATCTTTCCGATCGAGGACTGGTTCAAGGCCAGCCAGGTGATCGATCCGATCGTTCCCGGTATGAACAGGAACCGATATGAATAGCGCAAATCGCGGTTGCGCAGATGCTGCGCGAGCGCCGTTGCCACGGCGATCCCTGACAGATTGTCATTGCCGAGCGAGGGATGACAGACATGACACGAGATCAGCACTTCGTCCGACGACTTGCCCGACAGGCGCAACTGACCATAGGTCAGGTGACCCGGCTCGAGAATCGAATCGATGCAGACTTCGTATTCATCCTCCTGCAACGCGACGAGCTGATCGTGAGCGATGCAAAAGCCCCAAGTCGGTGCATAGTAGGACGTCCGATACGGCACGCAATCCGGGTGAGCGGGATCACTGAACAGATGCTTTTTCAGTTCGCCAAGACTTAGCCTGACATGGACCGGGACGCTGTAGCCGACCACATGCAGGTTACAGGCGCGGAAGTCGACGATGCGCTCCCCCGCGCTATTCTTGATATAGGCATCGCGAATATTCCACTCGGGAGGAACCGTCCAGTCGAACACTTTCAGGCCGGACGGCACTTCGCAGGTCGTGAGTGGAATATGCTCCTGCACTTTCCGCAAGGTCTGCCGCACGCCGTCTCCGGTGATGCTACGGCAGATCGGAAACAGCTCCGAAACCAGATGATGCATCGCCCGACCGCTGAGGTCGGAGGCCAGGGCGTCTGCCTCAAACATATCCTCAAGTCTGCCGGAAACGACCTTGCGGACGATATCATGCATGTCCCTGACCTCTTCTACGCTCCGCCTCGATCGCCGCTCAAGCCACCACAACGGGATGCGGAATCGGCACAACAAATTTGCCGCCCCAGTCGCGAACGAAATCGAGCTGGGACACGATCTCCTTCTGCAGATTCCATGGCAGGATCAGGATGTAATCCGGTTTGGTGACGCTGATCCGCTCGGGCTCGAAGATCGGGATGTGCGTTCCGGGAAGCAGGTGCCCTTGCTTGTGCGGATTGCGGTCGACCGTGTATTCGATCAGCCCCGGCGTGACGTTGCAGTAGTTCAGAAGCGTGTTGCCCTTGGCCGGTGCGCCGTATCCCACAACGGCCTTTCCATCGCGCTTGGCAGCCGCAAGGAACTCGTTCAGCTGGTTTTTCGTCTCAAGCGCACGCTGCTCAAACGACAGATAATGATTGAGATCCCCGAAGCCGGCTTCCGTTTCCTTGGTGCGCAAGCGGCCAACCCTCTGGGATACGGGG
Source organism: Tardiphaga sp. (assembly GCF_044340795.1). Classification (GTDB taxonomy): domain Bacteria; phylum Pseudomonadota; class Alphaproteobacteria; order Rhizobiales; family Xanthobacteraceae; genus Tardiphaga. Next base: position 9,897 of record NZ_JBIISY010000157.1, on the reverse strand, counting down.
TGAATGCCGCAACCCTGATGCTGCGCATAGATTCGGAGTGATCCGCCATGGGTCGGAAGCTCCTCGACATCGAACAGTGTCAATCCATGTGCGGCGAAGACCTTCTCGACCGTCAGGAAGGAAAAATAGGAGAAGTGCTCGTGATAGATCGTGTCGATCTGACACTCATCGAACAGGCGCATCAGATGTGGAAATTCCAGGGTCGCGACCCCCTCGTCATCCAGAAGAATGCTGATCCCGCCGACGAAATCATTCAAATTCGGCACATGGGCCAGCACATTGTTCGCCACCATGTGGCTGGCGCGCAGCCCTTCACGCCGCATCGTCCGTGCGGTCTTCTCGCCAAAGAAATCCACTCGCGTGGGGATCCCGCGAGCACGCGCAACAGCAGCGACGTTCTGCGCAGGCTCGACACCGAGAACCGGAACATCGCGCTCGGCGAAATACTGCAGCAGATAGCCGTCATTGCTCGCGATCTCGACGACGCTGTTCTCCGCCGTGAGGTTGAAACGCGCGATCATGTCATCGACATAGGACTTGGCGTGCTGCAGCCACGAATCGCTGTAGGATGAAAAATAGGCATAATCACCGAAGATATTTTCCGGTGTTTCCCATTCCTCGAGCTGCACCAGAAGGCACTCGCTGCAGACAAAGGCCTTCAGTGGAAAGAACTTTTCATCGGCCTTGGCCGCATCATTCTTGAGGTAGGAGTTGGCGAGCGGTGACAGCCCGAGGTCGAGGAATGTGTGCTCGAGCGGCGCACTGCAGAAGCGGCAACATGGCTCGCTTGCACCGATGGCGTTCGCAACGGCATTAAACGACGTTGATGTGACTTCCTGGTTCAACATGGACCGCTCCTGGTGCGCGCATAGATCGATTGAGATGCCGTCTAGCGTTAGAGAAGCACGTTTGGGTTCACTTGACGTCGGTCAAGTCGCCAGCGTGCTGTTTCAAGCGGAGTGTCGATCGCATGCAAAAGTGGCTATCGGCCAGCATGCGCGACAGCGCAGGCTGGCTAGGCCGGCGTGTTTTCAGGAAGCGTCATGCGGGCGCGAATGTCGCCTGCTACGTCTGAGAGGTGAGGCCACATCGTGTCTCTCTCCGAGAGCACCCGCACCGGCGGCCACCCGATGGCGAGAGCAGGGTCATCAAAACGCAATCCTCCCTCTGCTCCCCTGGTATGCGCATTTCCCATAAAATAGAGAAGCTCAGTGTCGTCCGTCAGGGTCACGAAGCCATGAGCAAAGCGTGTCGGAATATATAGGCCACGACCATTCTCGGCCGAGAGTTCGATGGCGACGTGCTTCAACCACGTCGGCGATTCCGGCCGCAGGTCGACGATGACATCGGTGACCGCGCCACGAATGCAGCGGACATATTTTTCCTCGGCAGCGGGCGGGTATTGGAAATGTAATCCGCGCATGGTGCCACGGCTGCGGTTATAGCTGACATTGGCCTGGACAGTCCTCAGATGAATGCCGCGCGCGGCGAACTCCTCGACGCAGAGAACGCGCGAGAAATAGCCTCGATTATCCGCCAGCCGATCGATGTCGACGGTGAAGGCGCCTGCCAGCGCTGTTTCGGAAATGATCATCTGCTGGCGAGACATGGCCCTTGATGGGCCACGCGCTCACCTTGGCGCACGTAGGGGGCGTAACGTCCGCTCGGGCTGGCTACGCCCCGCGATGCCGCCAGACCATCTACAGCAGCACGATCAGGAAACAGCGAACTGCACGAGCTGCGCAACGGTGCGGAACAGCGCATAGCTCCAGACAACCGTCGACACTGCAGCAACGGCCACAACCACGACAGGCCAGTCGATTTTCCGCTTGGTTGTCGCAGTCGTCGCCGACGGGCTGAAGAAGGACGGTGCATTGAAATGATCCATGTGATGTCATCCACTGGCAATCGACAATCGACATCATCCTATTCGGCGCTGTACGCCGGACATGACGATGCTCAATAACCGACCAGGCCTGCATCAGGAATTTTCAGAGCGCTCGGTGCGCAAGAGGCCACTGTTTTTCGGACCTCCACTTCTGCGACGATCTGTCACTTCTTACTGTGGACGATGCAGGATTTGACGAAGCTCATATTGGCGCCGACACGATCCGACATACTCAGCAACCTTTCGTTGAATTTCCTGTTTTCATTGTCTTTTGTGAGGGCGTGACGATGGAGTGCGTTTCCTTTGATGATCGGATCACGGCAGAAAGAGCCGACATCACCTCTTCACTGCGCTCCAGGGCACACGCACTCATTCCCGGCGGCGCGCACACCTATGCCAAAGGGGACGATCAGTTTCCGGTCAACTCCCCTGGCTTCATCGCGCGAGGTCATGGCAGCCACGTGTGGGACGTGGAAGGACGCGAGTATATCGAATTCGGAATGGGACTGCGCGCCGTCGGGCTTGGTCATGCCTATCCGTCCGTCATTGCGGCGGCGGCGCGGGAACTCGAGCGTGGTATCAATTTCACGCGCCCGTCCCCTCTCGAAGTCGAATGCGCCGAAAGCTTTCTGAGCTTCGTGACAAGCGCCGACATGGTCAAATTCACCAAGGATGGGTCGACGGCAACCTCCGCTGCAATCAGGCTTGCGCGCGCGTTTACAGGCCGCGACATGGTCGCGCTTTGCTCGGACCACCCGTTCTTCTCATATGATGACTGGGCGATCGGGACGACCCCGATGGATGCCGGTATCCCAAGTGCCAGCAAATCCCTGACACTGACATTCAGGTATAACGACCTCGCCTCAGCCGAAGCGCTTCTGGCGTCCTGGCCCAATCAAGTTGCCGCGCTCATTCTCGAGCCGGAGAAGAACGAGCCTCCCGCTCCGGGCTTTCTCGCCGGTCTCCGCGAGCTATGTACGCGCCACGGTACATTGTTGATCTTCGACGAAATGATCACTGGCTTCCGATGGCCGACCTGCTCGGCTCAGCAGTTCTATAATGTGACGCCCGATCTCTCCACATTCGGAAAGGCGCTCGGCAATGGCTTTGCCGTCTCGGCCCTGGCCGGGAAACGTGACATCATGATGCTCGGCAGTCGCGCCCATGACCGTCGACGGGTATTCTTGCTCTCCACCACCCACGGCGCCGAGACCCATGCACTTGCTGCCGCAATCGAAGTCATGCGAATCTATCGTGACGAGCCGGTGACCGAAACTCTGGAAGAGCTCGGCCGCCGCTTGCGGGCAGGTGTGCAAGCTGCAGCCGTCCGTCACGGCCTTAGCAATCATTTCCTGCTGTCTGGCCGCGCGTGCAATCTCGTTTACGCATGCCTTGACGCAGACGGCAGTCCTTCGCAACTGTTCCGCACATTGTTCATGCAGGAGATCGGCCGCGCCGGCATCCTCGCGCCTTCCTTCGTCACATCCTATTCGCATAGTAACGAGGACATCGACCGCGCGATCGACGCCACCGATCACGCACTCGCTGTCTATCGATCGGCATTGGAGAACGGCATCGATCCCTATCTCAAAGGACGTCCCGTCCAGCCGGTCTTTACGCGCGATGGGGATGGTGCAAACGAGACGACACTGTCTTCGCGCATCGGTCTTTCTGGCAAGCGCGAACGCGCCGGTTCGCAGATCGCCTGACCAGGAATGGATATCAATGATCGGACGTTACGCTTTGGGAGCCGCTTAGCTGTTGCTTTCCGCGATTCGCGGCTCGCCCGTCAGGTTACGGTTGCGACGCCAAGCCTTCTCCACGAGGATCGCCGCCCAGACGAGATGTCCGAGGATCCAGAAAGCACCTATGTGCTGCCAAAGTGACATCGCGATTCCATCCAGAGTGCTGGAGAATATCCACGATCGCACTACTGGATACTGGAGCATGGCTGGTGCGAATCGCGGCGGCATCGCGATGCAACCACAGCGCTGGTAAGCAGAAAGTTAAGATAGGCGGTTCGACACCGGCGTGACTCCGAGCGAACGGCACCAGCCCACAGGCTCGGCTAGTAGACGTTGTCGGTCTTCATCAACCGGATCACCGTCAAAGCGAGAATGCGGATGTCGAGCCAGAGCGACCACGACTCGATATACCAGAGGTCGCTTTCGACACGTTGCTGCATCATCTCGATCTGAGGCGTTTCCCCCCGGAAGCCATTCACCTGGGCCCATCCGGTGATCCCCGGCTTGATCTTGTGCCGCAAGGCATAGGTCGCGATTCGCTGGGCGTATTCGCTGTCATGCGCCAAGGCGTGCGGGCGCGGCCCTACCAATGACATTTCTCCGCGCAAGACATTGATCAGCTGCGGCACCTCATCGATGCTGAGCTTCCGTAGCAATGCCCCGATCTGGGTAATGCGCGCATCATTCTTCGTTGCCTGAACAACGATCGGGCCATTGTCACTGGCCCGCATGGTCCTGAATTTATAGATCTTGAAGGGCCGACCATTGAACCCCATCCGGTTCTGGAGAAACAGCGGCTTTCCGGGCGACTCCCACCGGATCGCAATACCAATGATCACGAAGACCGGCAGCAGCACGACCAATCCTGCCGCAGCCAGCACCTGATCGATCAGCTGTTTGAGCATCAGCTGCGCCTTGCTGAGCGGCGGCCGCTGCAATTGTACAGTCTTGGTCGTGCCGAATTCCGTGAGAGGACCGTCAAGCAGGCGAACCACCTTCGTGTCGGCGACAAGCCTGACGGGAATGGGCAACACCTGCAGCTCGTGCTCGATCTGCGCGATCGCTTCAAGAAAATCCCATGGCATTGCGACAACAACTTCATCGGCATCTGCCTGACGGGCGGTGGCAACGAGCTCATGCATTCTGGCTTTGAGCAAGTCAGCATCCAGCAGGCGATCAGGACCGGCGGTCAGTTCCACAATCGCAACGACGTCATGCCCATACAAATCCAGCTGGCTTAGCGCCTCGTTGCTCACCAGTTCGTCCTTGAGCCCGACGATCACGACCCGGTTCGGTCTGAGCCATCGGGACCGGATGATGTGGGCGCAAACCGCTGCGACCAGCACGCGAACCATCACCGTGACACCGATGCCGCTGATCATGTAAATGACGACCCATCCCCGCGAGAATGTCGCGCCGCTCTTCAGCAGGAAGACGAGCCCGGCGAGACATGCGAACGCCGCCAGCCAGACCAGGACTGAGCGTCCAATCTGCCAGTTCACCTGAAGCAGCTCCGGTGAACGGTAGAGTTTTGCCCCATGCGCGAAGGCGGAGTAAACCATCGCAACCGCGAAGCCGGAGCCAAGCGTCCCCTTGACCTCATTGATGTTTGCAACCAGTTGCGCGTCGTAGATCGCCCCGGTCAACAGCGCGAGTGCAGAGATCCATGCGAGATCGAAAAGGGCAACGAAGGGCGAGACGATATCGAGTGATTTCGGAATACCGATACGGTCAGCAATGCCTTGCTCGGACTTTTTGCCGCTTCGCGTCGCTCTTTTTGCCATCGAGGGCTCCGCCGATTATCTGCTTTGATGTCCTTCAACGTTGAGTGCGCGTGCTTGCCACCCGCATCAGCCCGTCACGATCGAGGTATTTGATCGTTTTCCGATTAGGCAAATCGATCAGCTTCTTCGCCTTGAAATGCGCGAGCGTTCGGCAGACCGTTTCCAGTGACGTGCCGATATGGTCCGCAATGTCCGCTCTGGGCAATTTCAATCGCAGCGCCGACGGGCACTTCGGGTCTTCCCGGAGATGCGGCTGGATACGAAGCAGAAGCCAGGCGACTCGCGCCACACATGTGCGCTGGCTCATGGTGAGCGCGAGGGAAAGCGTCTCTTCGAGCACCTGATGCGTTCCGCATGGTGCGCCTGCCTGGCAGACATTGGCAACCGATGCCCGGACAACCCGGCAATCCGTCACCGCCTCCGCAGTGAACTGCTGGCACGACTGCCGCGTGGGCATCACCACATCCCCGGGCCAATAAAAGGCCAGGACCTGGCGGTTGCCATCGGGCAACAGGCGCACGGCCCGAACCACGCCCTCGATGATTTCGATCTTCTGGCTTTGCTGGTCGCCCTCCCAGAACAGCGCGCGTCCCCGGGGAATGATAATTGAGGATGGTGCGCGCGCCGGAGTGATGCGGTTTGTCGGCATAAATGCGCCGATGGCGGGCTGAGAATTAAACGAGCGGGAAACCATGTCTGACGGCATCGGTCAAACCCCTTAACTGAACGCAGTTAAGGTGACATGGCGCCAATTTTATGAAAACTCTAGCTGCGGTGCTACGACCTGTGATGGCTTCGTCTAGTCGGTCCGGTCTAGTCCATCAGTACGATCGCGAGGGACTTGCACTCAGCACATGCAGAAATGAAGAAGTTTCGCTGAATTCAGCAGCGTTGCGCACTACATTTCGGCAACTTAGCGAACTCTCCAATCGCGTAGTACAGTCTGTCCGATCCCGCACATTTTGTCTGTACGGTATTTAAGATATCCTCAGCTAGTTTGTTCCGAAGGTCTCTTCGCAAACGTATCGGCGTGCCTCGCGAGGCGCATCACCGCGGGCGACCTGCCGCATGGTTGGTTGCTGTGTAGTTGACGGCGCCCCCAAGGCATACGCGATTGAGCGCGGAGCGACGAAAGGAAGACACTGACCTTCAAGATCGGGCTGTCTGAGGGGATCCGCTCGCTGTGCTCTTCAGCAGCATTACGCGCCTGGCATCTTGCCGATGGGCCGATCGCCCTCCGACCAGTCGTCAGCCGGATATGTTCGCGTACGAGATATATCTGGAAGGATTTACGATCGGGCGCGACATCGTCATCGTGTCACGATTGGCCAGCGGCATCGACATGCTGATCTCTGCAATCAGCTATGCCGGAAATCGCAGTCGCGTCTTGGCGCTATCGCTGCCATCGAGGAGAAAGCGCGAGCCAGGACTTCGACTTTTAGCGCGCCCTGAGATGCCGACGATCTTGGCTGCCATGAACGCTGCTTCGGTCCGGTTGCGGGCACCGAGGGCTCGCAAGAGCGCGGCCGTGTGAATCTTGCTTGTCCCCTCGGCAATGCTCAGCTCGCGGGCGATTTCCTTGTTCGACATGCCCTGAGCAAGAAGCGGGAGAACTTCATTCTGTCGCCGCGTCAACCGAAGATTCTCGACATTAAGGTTGACCGCCGGCTGCTCATGAACCGCATTGTGGTCGCCGTCCGCCAGCCATCGCGGCACATATATTCGCCCGGACAACAGGTCGCTGACCGCGGTCAGCAATTCGCTGTCAGACTGAAGCTTGTAGATGAATCCATGAAAACCTGCCGAAAGGCAGCCAAGTACATCAGCACGCACATTCGACGTGGACATCACGGCGAAACGCGTTGCCGGTCGCCGCTCATACACGTGCGTCAATGCTTCCAGCGATCGATGATTCAGGCTGCTTACATCCACCAAGATCAAGTCGTAACAATCGCCTGCCTCGAAGCGTTCGAATCTTGATGCTTCAACTACCCTCGAATGGGGCAAGCTTGCTTCGATGACATCGCGGAGCCCGCTTCTATAAACGCTGTGCTGATCGATCACTAAGATCACAGACACGGTACATTCCCCGAAAAGGACTGAAAACTTTCCTCTATCGACAAACCAATTTCTTTGACGTCAAATTATCTAATAGGGGTATATGCAACGCACAAACGCTACCCGGCATTTCGAATTTGTCAACTTGATCATTTGAGTCATTTCCGAACGTTGTTACCAGCCATCGGATCGGCCTCTGGGTCTGCGTCCGCCGCGCAGTCACAGACCCAGCTCCGGTAATTTACCTGCTTGCCACCGCCGCTGCCGCGGGAGCCATGTTCTTCATCGGCGTCCAAAGTAGCCGAAGATCCAGTTGAGCGGTATCCCGCAAATGCCGGAGTTCGGCCAATCGCGTGAATGGAGCGGATGTAAACATCTTCTCATCAAGCTGAATGCGCTCGAAGACACTCCTGAGCTGCGCTGCGCCGGACCGGGCGTCCCACTTGCAAGAAAAACTCGGCATGCGTTCCTTGATCTTGGCGAATGACACCCGATAACTGCGGTCATCGCTTCCTGCTGCGCCAAATGTCAGGACGGCATCCGGGAATGTCTCCTTAACGATTTGTGCAATATCGCGCACCGCGTAATTCTGGCTCTCGTCGCCAACATTGAAAGCTTCGCCGCTGACAGCCTCGCGGGGGGCTTCCAAGGCAAGCACCATTGCCTGGCAGATGTCATCGATGTGAACCAGCGGCCGAAGAGGCGACCCGTCGCTCATGACCCGGATGATCCCGCTAGTAAAAGCGTGGCCGGAAAGATTGTTAAGTACCAGATCGAACCGTTGCCGCGGCGATGCGCCGAATGCCGTCGCGTTCCGCATGAAGACGGGTGTAAAGCGCGAGTCCGCCATCGCCTTGACGTCCCGCTCGACCAGCACCTTGCAGCGGGCATATGCGGTCCTGGGGTCGACAGAAGACGTCTCCGATTTCATCTCGCCACCGGATGCGCCATAGATGCTGCAGGACGATGCATAGACAAATCGCTGGACACCCGCCGCTTTGCATTTCCGCGCAAATGCGACAGAGCCTTCATAATTGACCTCCATCGTCATTCCCGGATCGTTTTCGCCGAGCGGGTCGTTGGAGAGCTCCGCCAGATGAATCACCGCATCGACCCCCTCGAGATCTGCGACAGAGAGCTGGCGCGTATCCTTCGAGATCACCATCGGACGGGTCCGGCCATCGTCGAACAGCCAGCCACGGCGATAGAGGCCGGTGTCGATCCCGGTCGCATCGTGCCCGTAGTCCAGGAGCTTCGGACCCAGCACCGCGCCAATGTAACCGTCTGCTCCGGTATAAAGTACACGCATGTCGATACCTCAGGTGCTGGGCTGTTGGAGTGGCAGCAGCTCGGAGGTCCGAAGCACGTTGGCGGTCGGCGCGGCAGGCTTCTTCTGGTCCCACACGCACCACGGCGGCGCTCCGGAGTCCCACTGTTCCTGCAACACGGCCTTGTCGCGCAGGGTGTCCATGTTCTGCCAGTAGCCACGATGCCGGTAGACCGCGAGCTGATCCTGCTCGACAAGCCGGGCGAGCGGCTCGTTTTCCCAGCTGGTGCTGTCATCATCGATCAGATCGAGCGCCTGCGGCTCGACGACGAAGAAGCCGCCATTGATCACGTGCCCATCCTGCATGTCCTTTTCGCGGAAACGAGCTGCACGCGGCCGATCCGAAGACAAGTTGAGCGCACCAAAGCGCCCGGGCTGCTGCACGGCGGTCACCGTGGCGAGCGCGCCTTGCTGATGGTGGAAGCGGACCAGCTCCTGCACATTCACGTCGCTCACGCCGTCGCCATAGGTCATGCAGAAGGTGGAATTGCCGAGATAGTCCTTGACGCGCTTCAATCGCCCGCCGGTCATGGTCTTCTCGCCGGTATCCACCAGCGTGACCTTCCACGGCTCCGACGTATTGCGGTGCGTCTCGATCTGGTTGCGCTGGAGGTCGACAGTGAAGTCGCCCTGGCGAGGGAGATAGTTCAGGAAGTAATCCTTGATCACATGGCCCTTGTAGCCGCAGCAGATCACGAACTCGTTCAATCCGTGATGCGCATAGAGCTTCATGATGTGCCAGAGAATGGGGCGCCCGCCGACCTCGACGAGTGGCTTTGGGACGACAGAGGTATGCTCACTCAATCTGGTCCCATAACCGCCCGCGAGAATTACGACCTTCATGCGTCTCTCCTGTATCCTTGATCTCGCTATGGCGATGGCCAGCAGGGCATCAGCTGCGAGCTAGGTTGAGACTAGATCGTTCCGCCAGGCTCTATTTGATGACAGTCAACTCTGCACAGAAAGTGAGCCAAACATGTCGCGACCATCTGCGGTGATGATGCCTGTCACCGAGACGGTCGCTTGATATTTCGTCCAGCCATCACGAGCAGAAGCATGAGCGACAGGCTGGACAGAAGATCGAGGGTCACAGCG
>NZ_JBIISY010000006.1:0-62866 GCF_044340795.1 Tardiphaga sp. | reverse complement strand
GGCGCGATCGAGGCAGACCTGTGCGCCGGCGATCAGCGCCGCATACATCCCGACATAGCGCGGCGACATGTGAAATAGCGGGTGGAAAATGTAATAGGTGTCGTTTTCGTTGACCTTCATCTGCTGGGCGGATTCAAGACCCAGGAGATATGTCTGCGCATGCGGCAGCATGACACCCTTGGCCGGTCCGGATGTGCCCGAGGTGAAGATGATCGATGCGAGATCCGACGGTTTGGCGCCGGCCGGGCGCCATCCTTGCGGCACCTGGATATCGCTACGCAGCAGCGCCAGCGACACCCGATTGAATGACGTAGCCGGCGTCGCGCTGCGCGAGCCGTCCGCCGCGTAGAACAGCGCCCGCTGCAGTCCCGGCACGGCGGCTTCGCTTTCGCACAGCACGTCGAGCAGCCGGTCTTCGACGAGGATGAGGCGCGCGTCGGCCGTGTTGATGGCGTGTTCGAGCGTATGTCCGCGATAGGCGGTGTTGATCGTCACGTCCACCGCGCCGAGGATGTTGAGAGCGAACCAGGCATAGAGCGTCCACAGGCAGTTGGCGCCCATGACCACGACCCTGTCGCCGGCCTGAACGCCCTCCTGCTCCAAGGCGTAGGCCAGCGCCAACGCATCTGCACGCACCCGCGCGAATGTCAGCGGCGCGCCGTCAATCATGCGGATGAATGGCGCATCGGCAGACAGCCGCGCCCGCGCCGCAAGCGCCGTGTCCAGACTCCACTTCTCGAAAGGCAGTTGCAACATCGGCGCGTTGGTCCCGTATCAGCGGTGCCGGAACGCAGGCTTGCGCTTCTCGGCGAATGCGGCCGCGCCTTCCTTGTGGTCTTCGAGCGCGAAGGTCGTGTGGGCCAGCCGCCGCTCGAACCGAACGCCCTCTGTGAGCGGAACCTCATACGACCGGTTGAGCGCCTCCTTTGTCATCATGATCATCGGGCGCGACAGTTCCGCGATCTGGGTGGCGACGCGAATGGCCTCCTCGACCAGTTGATCGGCCGGGATAATGCGGCTGACGAGACCGCAGCGTTCCGCCTCGTCCGCAAGCATCATGCGACCCGTGAGGCACATCTCCATCGCCTTCGATTTTCCGATCGAGCGGGACAGCCGCTGGGTGCCGCCGGCGCCAGGCATGACCCCGACTTTGACTTCCGGCTGGCCAAAGCGCGCCGCTTCCGAACACAGGATGAAATCGCACATCATCGCCAGTTCGCACCCACCGCCCAGCGCAAGGCCGTTGACAGCCGCAATCACGGGCTTGCGGCAGCGCGTGGCTTCTTCCCAATTGCGAGTGATGAAATTCTCCGAATAGGCGTCGGCATAGGTCTTGTTCGCCATCTCCTTGATGTCGGCACCGGCAGCAAATGCCCTGCCCTTGCCGGTCAGCACCATCGCGCCGATCTCGGCATTGCTCTCGCACTGCCGCAGCGCGGCGGTCAGCGCGTCCATCAATTCGGTGCTCAGCGCATTCAGGGCGTCGGGACGGTTGAGGGTGATCAGCCCCACCGGCCCGCGCAATTCGAGCAGAACGATCGCGTCCTTCATGCCTGCGTCTCCAACGGTTCTTCGAGGGCCACGAAACGGAGCACATGCTCGCCGACCAGAACCACATCGCCATGCTGATTGGTGACATGCAGGGTTGCATAGGCACGGTCCCGGTCGAGTTCGATCCGCGCAATCGTGTAGCGAATGAGGATGGTATCGCCGAAGAACACAGGCGCGACGAAACGCAGCCGATCATAGCCGGCGGACACGCCGTCCACCCTGTATTTGATGCCGAACATGGCGGCCGCTGCCGACGTGAAGCCGACCACCAGGGCGCCCTGTGCAATGCGGGTCTTGAAGCGCGACTTCTCCATGTAGCGTTCGTTGATGTGGTTCGGCGAGAAGTCGCCGCAAATGCCGGCGAACATGTAAACGTCGGACTCGCTGATCGTCTTTTCGATCGCGATATTGTCGCCGATCTTGAGGTCGTGGATGGTGGAACGCGAGCTGTCGTCAAAGTCTACGATCATGTTAAATCCTTGTAGAAGTGGCAGTGTTCCTCAGGCGATGACGCCTTCGCTGCGCAGGCGCGCGATGTCGGACGGCGCGTAGCCGAGTTCGGCCAGCACCTCCGCATTATGTTGACCGAGGGTGGGCGCGCCGCGGGTTGCCGTTCGCGCGACCGATGACATCTTCAGGGGATTGCCGACCGTCTTTACCCGTCCATGCACGGGGTGGTCGAATTCGACCATCAGTCCGTTGGCGTCCACCTGAGGCTGCGCGAGCGCTTCGCCAAGCGACAGCACCGGAGCGCACAGAACATCCTCGCGATCCAGGCGCTTCAGACACTCGGTTGTGCTGTATTTGGCGAATCCCGGAGCCAGCAGCTTGAAGATATCGGCCCGGTTCGGTCCCCAGGACGCACGGTCGGCATATTGCGGCCAGGCCGAATAGTCCTCCAGTTCGAGCGCCTTGCAGATGTCACCCAGCGGATTGGGCCTAAACACACCGACCAGTGTCACGGCGCCGTCCTTGGTCGGGAAGATACCGATCAGGTTCTGCTGGACCCAGTTGACCTCTTTCTGTCGCAGCAGCCATTGCGTGACCTCCTGCTGCTGCAGTGTGATCAGCACATCGAGCAGACATACATCTATGCGTTGTCCAAGGCCGGTGCGTTCCCGCTGGTAGAGCGCCATCAGAATGCCCTGGGCGAGCACCATGCCCGAGGTGAAGTCGCCAAGCGCCGTGGGAAACAGTTGAGGCATCCCATCGGCGTCGGGATTTCGCGACGCCAGGCCGGACAGCGACTGCGCGAGGAAATCCTGGCCGCCCTTATGCGCCAGCGGCCCGCTGGGTCCGAAGCCCGAGCCGGACGCATAGATCAGGCGCGGATGCGTCTCCTTCAATGTGTCATAGCCAAGCCCCAGACGCTCGGCGACACCCGGGCGGAAATTGTGGACCAGCACATCGGCCTGATCCAGCAGCTCCATGACGATCCTGGCGCCTGCCGGCTTGCTCATATTGAGCGCCATCCCGCGCTTGTTGCGGTTGAGGCCCATGAAATAGGCGCTTTCACCCGCGGGCTCGGTGATGAACGGATCTGTCCCGCGGCAGATGTCGCCATCGCCGGGCCGTTCGATCTTGATGATCTTTGCACCAAAGTCGCCGAGGACCTGCGTTGCACAGGGGCCAAACTGGACCTGGGTGAGGTCCAGAACGCGCACGCCCTCGAGCGGTAGAGAAGTCTGCTGGCTCATTTCGCGTCCAGGTTCTTGAATTTGCCGTTGCGGACGGTGACGTATATGAGCGTGTCCTTGCCCCAACTGTCATGATCCGAGGCCGAGAACTGGATTGGCGCCGCCGCATATCCCTTGATCGGGCCCATCGACTCCACCTTGTCGCGCAGCGACGGGCCGTCTGTCGCGCCGGCCTTCAAGGCCTGGACGACCGTTGCCGCCGCGTTGGCGCCCAGCAAGGCGCCGAAGCCGGCAACGCCGCCCTTGTTCTTCAAGAGGTCGAAGAGATCCGTCAGAGGACCGGCTTCGTCAGGATTGACGAGCGCCGGCGCGATCAAATTCTCGGCGCCCTTGCCGCCGTTCTTGATGATCTGTTTCTGAACGATGCCGGCCATTCCGTAGACGGGCACATTGAGCCCGATCTCCTGCAGCTTGCGCAGGAAGGCGCCGGCCGACCCGGTGCTCGATGTGGCCAGGAACACAGCATCGGGCTTGCCGCTGCGGATCTTGATCGCCTGCGCCGTCAGGTCGGTCGCTGCCTTCGGCGCCGATGCCTGCTCGATGATCTGCAGGTCACCCTTCTCCTTCGCGAGGCTCACAAACAGTTCCGATGCCTGTTGCCCATACGCATCCTCTTCCGAGAACACCGCGACGCGCTTGTGACCATCGGCGATGATGCGATCGCGGCTGGCAGGCAGATCGGTCGAGATCGGCACCGACATGCGGAACATCCATTTGGAGAATGCCTCCTTCGGATCGGTCACCGACTGAGTGCCCACCATCGGAAACACCGGCACCTTCGAGCGCATCGCAAGATCCGCGAAAGCCAGGGTTTCTGAGCCCGTAGTCGCGCCGATGATGGCAATCACCTTGTCATCGAGGATGACCTGGTTGGCGAGACGTGCCGCTTCCGTCGGGTTTGTCTTGGTATCGCGTACGATCAGTTCGATCGGCCGGCCGTTGATGCCGCCCTGCGCATTGGTCCGTTCGATCACGGATTCAACGGCCGCGCGTTCGTCTGCGCCATAGGCTGCGGCGGGACCCGACAGGGCGATCAGTACGGCGATCCGAAGCGGCTCGCCCTTAGTCTGCGCCGCGAGCGGCCCGGTCTGGATGGCCACACTGCCGGCGAGGGCCAACGCCAGGGCGGCCCGCCGCGTCAACGGATGTTTCGTCATCATGCGTTTCTTCCCCGATTAATGAACGGATGCAGCCGAACGCTGCAGGTAGAGCTTCACGATACGATCGCGATCGGCCAGCTCGGCATTGTTGCCCTCAAGCACGACCTTTCCGCCCACCAGCACGATGAAGCGATCCGCGACCGCCTCGACCAGATGATGGTTCTGTTCGACCAGCAGGATTGGCAGCCCGCTCGCGCGCAGCTTGCGCAGAACCTCGGCAAGTTCATCGACGATGATCGGCGCAAGACCCTGGGTCGGCTCGTCGAGCAGCAGCAGACGCGGACTGCAGGCGAGGCATTTTGCGATCGCCAGCATCTGTTGCTGACCGCCGCTCAAGGCGCCTGCGGCGTCGTTCCAACGCGATTTCAGGAAGGGAAACAGCTCAAGCGCGCGTTCCAACGCGCCGCTGCGCCTGTCCTTCTCGGTCAGAAGCGCGCCGAGACGTAGATTGTCGGCCACGGTGAGTGATGGAAACAACCCGCGTCCATCCGGCACCGTCGTCAGCCCGGTGCCGACACGACGCCAGGCGGACAGCACATCGAGCCTGCGGTCGTCGAGCGTCACCCGTCCTGTCGCATTCACTGTTCCATTCAGTGCTCCGACGAGGCTAGTCTTGCCGGCGCCATTAGGGCCGATCAATGCCAGCAGTTCGCCGGGCCCGACCGAGAAGCTGACATTGCTGCACACGGTCAGACTGCCGTAGCGCGCGCTGATCTCGGCGCACTCCAGCCCCCGGCGCGAAGCGCCATTCATTGCAGGTTCAAGCTGCGACACGATGACCTCCGAGATAAGCCGTGACCACCTCTTCGTCCTGCACGACATCCTGCGGATCGCCCTCGGCCACGATCTGGCCGCGCACCAGCGCCACCATGTGATGGCTGAGCTCGGCGACGAATCCGACATTGTGTTCGACAAGCAGGACGCCGATCTGATCCGAAGCGGCGTGGCGGATGGCGCGCGCCAGCAGCGCACGGTCATGTTCGTCGATTCCGGCAGCCGGCTCGTCGAGAAGCAGATATCTGGGGCTGCTTGCCAGAGCCCGGGCCACCTCCAGCAGACGCAAACGACCGAGCGAAAGCGCTCCCGAACGCTGATGCGGATCCGTCGTCAGCTCGAACTGCGCAATTAATCGTTCCGCCTGCGCCCGCAACTCCCTGTCACGCTTCTGCCGCGCCGGCATCGAGACAAAGCTGCTGAGCAGCAACGGCTTGTTGCGGCTGTAGAAGCCCATCATCACGGCATCCAGCACACTGGCATCAAGGTCGAGCCGCGGCGTCTGGAAGCTGCGGGAGACACCGAGCTGGATGCGCTGATGCAGTGGGAAGCTTGAAATGTCCGCGCCGTCGATCTGCACCGTCCCCTCCTGCGGCCGGGCGACCCCGGTGAGGCAGTTGAACAGCGTGGTCTTGCCGGCGCCGTTGGGTCCGACAAGCCCGGTGATGACGCCAGGACGAACCGACACACTCACGTCTTTCAGGACCTTAAGTCCTCCGAAGGCGATACTGATGTTCTGTGCATCGAAGCTCATCGCACCGCTCCCGTCGTCTGCACGGCCGGACGCACCTCCGGCGATACCGATGCCGGGACTCTCGGGCGTCGCTGCCACCGGCGCGGCACCAGCGTCATCAATCCATCAGGAGAGAACAGCAGCACCAGTATGAGAATGCCGCCAAAGAAGATGCCCTGGCTCTCGGTCCCCGGCAGGAAATCGCTCGCCAGCGTGAAGATCGCCGCGCCGATGATCGGCCCCAGAACCGACTTGCGCCCGCCAAGCACCACCATGAACAACACATTGGCGGACACGGCGATCGACAGCGAGTCGGGTGCGACGTAACCGAGTGTATGGGCGTAGAACCAGCCGCCCAGCCCGGCCACACCGGCCGTGATCGCAAACAGCAGCGACAGATCGAGCGCAACATTGACACCCATGGCTTCGGCCAGCAGATGGTCGGTGCGCACCGCATTCAATGCGCGTCCCCGCAGGCTCGACATGAAATTCACATAGGCGATGACCAGCAGCAGCACCACCGTCCAGATCACGAAATGCGCGCGGATGCGTGACGTGCCGACGAATGGCAAAGTCGGAATGCCATTGATGCCGTTGAAGCTACCGGTGAAGTCGCCGCCTCGCTGCAGCGCCACTTCGACCACCGTGCCGATCGACAGGGTCACGAGAGCGAGGGACAGTTCGGGCAGGCGCAGGATCGGCTTGGCGATGATGAACGCGACCAGCGCCGGGAGGACGACGGCAGGCAGCAGCGACATCATGGGTGACAGGCTGTACCGCGTGGTGATGATCGCAGTCGTATAGGCGCCGATGGCGGCAAAGGCGCCTTGCGCCAGCGACACCGTTCCACCCTGGCCATAGAGCAGTCCGAGCGGGAGAGCCAGCAGCGCAAAAATACCGACCGTAGTGGAGGTGGAATAGATCGAACTACGGAACTCAGCGAGCAGCGACACGCCGGCAATAGCCAATATCAGGACGCCGACGCTGCCAAACCATTTGAAGCTGTCGTTCATGGGCGAGCTCCCGAGAATGCGGCCGATGGCAGACGACCGGATGCCAGGATGATGATGATCAGCGCCGCAGGAACGGCATGGGCCCAGCCATTGGGAAGAAAGGTCTGACTGAACGACTCGGCGAGCCCGATCAGCAGCCCGCCCAAAAATGCCGGCAGCGGACCGCGCTGTCCGAGGACTACGGCACTGCTGAATGCGATCGTGGTGAACGTGAATGCGCTCGCATAGGTCATGCCGATCGACATGGACGCCAGAACGCCGCCGATCCCGGCAATGGCCGCGCAGAGCAGGAAGGTCAGAAACTGGGTGCGCTTGACGGCGATGCCGGCCAGGGCGGCATTCTTGGCGGAAATCGCGCAGGCCTTCATGCGCAGCCCGGCCGGTGACCACTTCAAAGCCGCGGTCAAAGCCAGCATCAGCACGACACTGAGCGCGAGATTGAACAGGCCCTGATACCCGATTACGGAATCTCCGAGCAGAACGATCCCGGGAATGCGGTCGACAAACTGGTTGTCGGTACCGACAACCACCAGCACTGCGGATTCGACCAGGAGCATGAAGGCAAAGGTCGCCAGCACGATCGGCATGGCATCTTTCATGGCGCGCAAGGCGTGAAAGCCGAGAAAGATCGTCCCGGTGACCACGCCGAGCGCGACCGCCGCGGCGACGCCGAGCACGCCGCCATACGGCAAGCCAAATGCTGCCGCCACGACGCCGGCAACGACGGCGTATGCGCCCACCGAGACGTCGATGACGTCGGTTGTCACCCAGATGACGCTCATCGGCACCGCAAACAGTGCGTAGATGGCGCCCAAAAAGAGACCGTTGGCGAAGATTTCAAGATACACGTCGTTGCCCGTCCGTTGTGTTGTTGCAGGACCAGTCGCGTCGCTCAGTTCAGGCGATGTTTGAGTTCGGCCGCCGCCTGCAGGAAGAAGCCCTGCCCATACAATGCGGCGGCGAAAGGCACGCCGGGTCCTCCCGGTGGCACCTGAACGCCTGGCACGGCGCCGTCCGGCTCGACGGAGCCGGCCACGATGCGGAAAGCGCGCTCCGCCTTGTCCAGATATTCAGCGTCGAGCCAGCCCATATTCACCGCGCGCGCCGCGCTGTAGGCGAACATCAGCGTCCCCGATGCTTCAAACTTGGAATGCCGGTCATCGAGAATGTTGCGGAAGAAGCCGCTGCGGTCTTGATGCGCGGCAATGGCAGCGAACACCTTTCGTCCAAGCTCACGCAACGGCTCCGCGCGCGGATGGTCGCCGATCTCGGCAAGCAGATCGACCAGGCAGCACGTCAGCCAGCCATTGCCGCGGCACCAGAATGTCGATTGAAGAAAATGATTGGGGCTTTCGCTCCAAGCATGACGAGCCAGATGCTCATCCTTGTCGACGAGATGGTGAACATAGACATCGACCTGGTCGAGGGCCTCGTCGATCAACTTGCTGTCGCCGGTGAGACGGCCGAGGCGGGCCAGAAACGGGCACATCAGATAGATGAAGTCGATCCACAGTTCCGGACCTTCATCGCGCACCCAGAAGCCGCCGCGACGCGTGCGCGGCGCGGCCAGCAGCGCCTTCGCCTGCAAGTGCGCGGCCTCGAGCAGACGCGCTTCCTTGTTGCGCTCGTGATAAGCGAGCACGCAGTACCCCAAAGCGGATGACAGTGCAGCGGTTGGCGAGAACACGCCGACATGCCCCTTGGCGAGCTCAATCTGCTCGTCATAGCTCAGGAAGCCACGCGTCGACTGCACGTCGACAGCGCGATCGACCCAGGCCTTGGCGCCGTCGATCGCCTTGCTGTCTTCCCAGCGCAAGATGCCGGTGATCGCCGGCGCCTTCTCCCAGACATCACGTTCATAAGGATGCGCAAGGATATAGCTCGTGACCTGCTTGACCAGGGCATCGAGATCGAGACGGCTCATGGACTTCTCCTGACAATCAAACGAACAAGCAGTGACGGCGTCCATCTCCAGACGAACGCTCAGGTGAGGGAAATCGGTCAGCGCGGCTTGCGCTGTTGACGACGATCCAGTGCATCAGCGTCTTGCGACATGCAGGATGCGGACGCTTCACGCGCGCAATGGATGTGAGATGGTTGGATCGGGCGCCGCAGCGCGCCCCTCATGCAATCAGCAAAGCGGCAAAACATTTGCTGCCGTCCTCCCTTGCGTTTGTCCCTGGGTCCGACCAATACTATCCAGCCGGTATTTTTTATTTGATCGGATCGTACATAGCGGATTTCGAGGACGCAAGAGGTCTTCTAAATCTCGATGCAACAAATTGAAGCGATCGATTTGCGCATGCAGTGCGCGTTCGCATCGCAACAGTCAGGATCAAGATGATGCGTTCATCAGCCCAGCGCCCTCTCTCGGGAATTCGCGTGGTGGATCTCACACGGCTTGCACCAGGGCCTTACGGCACGATGCTGCTGTGCGATCTCGGCGCGGAAGTTATCGTTGCCGGCGGCGGCCGTGCCGGCCCGCCTGTCTCGACCTTCGCGCGCGGCAAGACGTTCATCACGCTGGACCTCAAGTCGTCGGAGGGGCGGGATGCGCTGCAGCGGCTCGTCAGCACAGCCGACGTTCTGATCGAGGGATTCCGACCCGGCGTTGCCGATCGGCTGGGGGCTGATTATGCGGCCATGTCCGCGATCAATCCCCGGCTGATCTACTGCTCCCTGACAGGCTATGGACAGAGCGGCCCGCGTGCACAGGACGCCGGGCACGACATCAACTACCTTGCCTATACCGGTGTGCTTGGTTCCATGGGCCCGACCGACGGGCCACCTGCACTTCCGCTCAATGTCATCGCCGACATGGCCGGCGGCGGCATGGTCGCCGCTATTGGAATTCTTGCTGCGCTGCACGAGCGATCACGCACCGGACTGGGGCAGCACATCGATGCTGCGATGGTCGACGGCTGTCTGTCGCTGATCGCGATGCATTTTGCCGTATGGGGAACCGAGGCGATGCCGGGACGCGGCGACGGCCTGATCGCCGGCAATGCCCCCTTCTATCGTTGCTACACCTGCGCCGACGGCGGGCATGTCGCGGTCGGCTCGCTCGAACCGCAATTCTTTCAGGCACTGTGGACCACGCTCGAACTCGGCGACCTGCCCGACCATATGGACCGGCGCACCTGGCCGGACATCGAGGCACGTCTCGACGCTGCATTCCGGTCGCAGACACGCGAGCACTGGACTGCGGTGTTCGAGGGCAAGCAGGCCTGCGTCACCCCCGTGCTGACGCCGCATGAAGTCTGGCAGGAACCGCAGATCCAGACGCGCATCGATCCGGCCAGCGGCGAGTTTTCGGTGCCGGCAATTCCCCGCTTCAGCCGCACACCTGTGGCTGCCGGCCCTACGGATATGCGCGACCAGAGCGTCGAGGTGCTGTCCTCGCTCGGGCTCGACGACGACCTGATCGCCAAGGCAAGCCCCGCCCACGAACGCGGGCAGACCATCGGTCTCGGATGGCCGCCGGTGTTCAACGGCTGAATCAACAAAGGAAAGGGAGAGCGATGCGTATTGCAGAGGAAGACAAGTATCAGACATTCCGTAACAATCTGAGGCGGTTCGTCGCGCGTAGCGTCGCGCCGCATGCGGCGGCCGTCGATCGCGAGGGTCGCCCGCCGCTCGAAGCGATCGATGCCGCGCGCGCGCTCGGCCTTCCCGGCCTCGCCTTTCCGGAACGCCTCGGCGGATCCGATGGCGACCTGTTCGCGCAGGTCATCACCACCGAGGAACTGGCCCGCGCCTGCGCGGCGACATCACTGACCGTGACCAGCGGCTGGGTTCTTGAAGGCGTCGTTCTCTACGGCTCAGAAGCGCTGCAGCAGCAAGTGATCCCGCCGATCTGCAACGGCGAGATGCGGGGCGCATGGGGCCTGACCGAGCCGCAAGGCGGGTCCAACCTGATGGGTGCCCGCACGACCGCAAAGCGCGATGGCGACGGATGGGTGCTCGATGGCACCAAGCGATTCATCACCAATGCCGGCTGGGCCGACTGGTATCTCATCTTCGCGCGCACCGGCGACAACACGTTCGGCATCTTCATGGTCCATCGCGACGATCCCGGCATCCGCTTCGGCAAGGCCGAGGACAAGATGGGCATGCGCGGCAGCCCGACCGCCGATGTCATTCTGGAACAGTGCCGCATTCCGGACGGCCGACAGGTTGGCGACCCGCACAAGGGCGGCAGCTACATCACAGAGATGCTGCACAATTCACGTCTGACCATCGCCGCCCATGCGCTCGGCATCGCCCAGGGCGCGCTGGACGAAGCGCTCAAATACACCGAGGACCGCAAGCAGTTCGACCAGACAATTTCGCGATTCCAGGCCGTCCGGGTGATGATCGCCGACATGGCGTTGAAACTGGAGGCGGCGCGGTCGGTCCTGTATCAGGCCGTCGACTATCGGCTCCGCAACCATCCCGATTCGCGCCGCTATGCCTCACTAGCCAAGACGCTGTGCAGCGATGCAGCCATGGCTGTTTCGACAGATTCTGTACAACTACACGGCGGCTACGGGTACCTTAAGGACTACCCGATCGAGCGCATGATGCGAGACGCCAAGGTCACGCAGATCTGGGAAGGCACGAATCAGATCCAACGTCTTCTGATTGCAAAGGAAACCTATGCCTACCGCTAAACCCTCCAGGGCGACTCCCGCCAGCGCACGATCGCCTCGCGATTCGGCAAAGCCGCGGGGCGGACGCCCCGCCCGCGAGCCTGCCAAGGCAAAGCCCGAGCAACCGGCGGAAAAAAAGGCTTCAAAACGCGATCAGAGTCTGGCGCGGATCATCGATGCCGCTGTCCGCCTTTTCGCAACGCAAGGCTACTGGAACAGCACGCTCGAGGAGGTGGCCTCTGCCGCCGGCTTCACCAAGGGCGCGGTCTATTACCATTTCAGGAGCAAGGAACACCTGCTCCTGAAAGTGCTGGAAACCATCGAGTCCCGCTCCATCGACGCCACCATCGAAGGCGTCAGGCAGCGGGGCGGGTCACCCAGCGAGCAACTCGCGTCGCTGGTGAAATACCAGACCCAGTGGGCTGCGCGGCATCCCGAGGACCTCGCCGTCATGATCCTGATGTCCGTCGAGGTCTCCCGCGCCAAAGGCAAGATCCGCACGCAGATGTTTCGCATCTACCGCAAGCTCTCTAAGCTGCTCGAAACCATCATCGACGCGGGAAAATCGACCGGCGAGTTCAGCACGAACCAGATCACCAAGGACATCGTCCTGTATCTGGAGGCCGTGCATGACGGAAACATGCTGCTGTGGTATCGCAGCGGCAACGATCCGGAAATCGGGCGCAAGCTAACGCGAGCAACGCTCAGCGGCTTCGCTCATGCCGTGCAGGGCACATGAGAGATCCTGCCTGATAGCACCCGTCACCTTGACGCGACCACCTTGAGCATGGCTCCGCCAGCAGTACACGCTGCCTCGTGCTCGAATGTCTGCATCAACTCTGTCCTGCGCTGGCCTGCCGCAGCCACGTTCTGCTCCTTCACATGGCCAAACCCCTTGATCATGTCCGGCAGGCCAGCCAGTTCGACTGCGGTGGGATAGTTGCCGGGCGTGAGACGAGACAGGAGCCTATCGACATCGGCGATGTAGCTGTCGATCAGTTGCCGCTCCATCCGGCGTTCCGCCGTATAGCCGAACACGTCGAATGGCGTCCCGCGCAGACGCTTGAAGCGAGCCATGATCCGGAACGCGGTGAGGACCCAGGGGCCGAAAGCGCGTTTCTTGAGATGCCCGGTGACCGGATCCCTGCGCGCCAGCAAGGGCGGCGCGAGATGGATCTTCAGCCGGTAGTCGCCCTCGAACTGCCGCTCCAGTTTCTCGCGGAACGCTCCGTCGGTATAAAGCCGGGCCACCTCATATTCGTCTTTGTAGGCCATCAGCTTGAACAGGTTGCGCGAGACCGCCGCCGTCAAAGCGAAATTCGGATCGAAGCGATCGGCCTGTTCGACCCGGGCCACGACATCATGATAACGTCGCGCATAGGCATCGTCCTGGTATCTGGCGAGAAACTCCGCATGGATCGTGCGCTGCTCCTGCCATGAACGCGGCTTCTCGCCTGGTGCGGATGCAGGACGAGCCTCGGCCTCGACGGCTTCCGGATCATGCGCGGCCAGCCGTCCCCATGCGAAGGTCCGCTTGTTGGTCTCGACCCCGCCGCCGTTCAAGGTGATCGCCTGATCGAGGGCCTCGTAGCTGACCGGCAGCAGGCCCTTCTGGAATGCGTAGCCCAGCAGGAGCAGGTTAGTGGCGATGGAATCTCCCATCAGCGCCGTCGCGATGCGCGATCCCTCGATGAAATCGATCCCGTGATCGCCGACCGCCTTGCGCAACACGCGATGCATCACATTGGCTTCGAAGTCGATATTGCCGTCGGTGACAAAGGCCGCCGTCGGCGTCAGCGAGGTGTTGACGATGGCGCGGGACACACCGTTTTCGAGGCGTGACAGCGCGACCGGTGACGCCGCGACCACCATGTCGCAGCCGAGCAGCAGGTCGCAAGCGCCGGCGGCAATGCGGACGGCCGCAATGTCGTCCGGCTTCGGAGCAATGCGCACATGGCTCATGACGCCGCCGTTCTTCTGTGCAAGCCCGGTGAAATCCAGTACCGAACAGCCCTTGCCCTCGATATGCGCGGCCATGCCAAGCAACGCACCGATGGTGACGACACCGGTGCCGCCGATGCCGGTCATCAGGATATCATAGGGCTGCAGCAGCGCCCGCGGCTCCGGCATCGGCAAGGACGCGAAGGCGTCAGACGATGCAGACTGGGCCTTTGGCTTGGCTGGTCTGCGCAGACCGCCGCCATGGACAGTCACGAAGCTCGGACAGAAGCCCTCGACGCAGGAAAAATCCTTGTTGCAGCTTGATTGATCGATGGTGCGCTTGCGACCGAGCACTGTTTCCAGCGGCTTGACCGATACGCAATTCGATTTCACCGAGCAGTCGCCGCACCCTTCGCAGACAGAGTCATTGATGAACGCGCGCTTCGGCGGATCCGGATAGAGGCCGCGCTTGCGGCGCCGGCGCTTTTCCGCGGCGCAGGTCTGGTCATAGATTAGGACCGTGAGACCGGGGGTCTCGCGCAGCTCGCGCTGGACTGCGTCGAGTTCGTCACGGCCATGGAAGGTCACCCCGCGCGGAAACTGACCGGGATCCGTGTATTTGCTGGGCTCGTCGGACACCATCACGATGCGCTTGGCGCCTTCGGCGGCGACCTGCGCTGCAATCTGCTGCACGGTGAAGCCGCCTTCGGCCGACTGGCCGCCGGTCATCGCCACCGCATCATTATAGAGGATCTTGTAGGTGATGTTGATCCGTGCCGCAGCCGCGGCGCGGATCGCCAGCAGGCCGCTATGGGTGTAGGTGCCATCACCGAGATTCTGAAAGACGTGCTTTTCCGTGGTGAATGATGCCTGGCCGATCCAGTTGGCGCCCTCGGCGCCCATATGGGTAATGGTGTCGGTGTTCCGGTTCGGCATCCACATTGCCATGCCGTGGCAGCCGATGCCGGCCATGGCGCGGCTGCCTTCCGGCAATTGCGTGGAGGTGTTGTGCGGGCAGCCCGAACAGAAGAACGGCGCCCGCTGCGATTTGATCTGCGGCGTGCGAGCGATGGCTTCGAAGGACTCCAGACGCGCGATCCGCTGCGCGAGATTGGCGTTGCCTTTGCCCTGGCGCTCGAGACGCGACAGGATGGCGCGCGCCACCAGCGTCGGCGACAATTCACTCTCGCTGCGCAGGAGGACATAACCATCTTCATCGCGCTTGCCGACCAGCGATGGGCGCTCTGCCGGGTCCATATTGAAGATCGCGTGGGCGAACTGGGTTTCGATAAAGCCCTGCTTCTCCTCGACGACAAGAACGTCCTTCAGGCCCCTGGCAAACCGGCGCGCGCCCTCGACCTCCAGCGGCCAGGTCAGCCCGACCTTGTAGACCCGCAGCCCAAGATCGCTGCAGGCCTGATCCGACAGGCCGAGGTCGGACAGCGCCTGACGGACGTCGAGATAGGCTTTGCCGGTGGTCAGAATGCCGAACGTTGCCGCCGGAGAATCAATGGTTGTCCTGTCGATGGAATTGGCGCGGGCAAAAGCGGCCACCGCCCGCATCTTGGCGCCATGCAGGCGCGCTTCCGCTTCCAGCGGCGGATCAGGCCAGCGAATATGCAGTCCGCCCGCGGGCGGCTCGAAATCCGTTGGCGTGATGAACTGCATGCGATTCGGGTCAGCCTCGATCGATGCCGAGCTTTCTGCTGTTTCCGAAATCGCCTTGAACCCCACCCAGCAGCCGGAGAACCGCGACAGCGCGATGCCATAGATGCCGAAGTCGAGATACTCCTGCACCGTCGCCGGATTGAGGATCGGCATCATCGCCGCCTGGAACACCTGCTCGCTCTGATGCGCGAGGGTCGAGGATTGGCAGCCATGATCGTCGCCCGCCAAAGCGAGGACGCCGCCGAAGCGCGAGGTGCCGGCGACGTTGGCATGCTTCAGGGCATCGACCGACCTGTCGACACCCGGACCCTTGCCGTACCAGATGCCGAACACGCCCTGCACGGTCGCGCCCGGAAACATGCCGACCTGCTGGCTGCCCCACACCGATGTGGCTGCCAGATCTTCGTTCAACCCCGGCTGGAACTGGATATTTTCAGCGGCGAGATGCTTCTTTGCCGACCACAGCGCATTGTCATAGGTGCCGAGGGGCGAACCGCGATAGCCGGAGATGAAGCCGCCGGTGTTCAATCCAGCCTTGGCATCGCGGGCGCGCTGCATCAAAGGCAAGCGCACCAGCGCCTGAATCCCCGACAAATAAATACGTCCGGACGGCAGCGTATATTTGTCGTCCAGCGTGACCTTGTGGAGTTCTGCGGTCGTCATCTCAATCACCAGTTTTGAAGTGCGGGTCGTGACAAGCTGAAGGCTGTCAGGCGGGCACCGGTCCATGCACGACCTTGGCCGCGATCAATTCCTCGATGGCAGCATCGCTCAGACCCGCCACATCGCGCAGCACCTGGCGGGTGTCGGCGCCGAGTTCCACCGGCATACGACGCAGGACCGGCGTCTCGCCATCGTAGCGAACGGGATGTGCAAGCACTGTCGCCGTCCCGTTCTTGATCGGAATTTCCATGAAGCAGTTATTCGCAACCACCTGCGGGTCGACGCGGATTTGGTCGTAATTCTGCACGCGCTCGAACCACAGCGCATGCGGCGTCAGCGCGGCCTCAAGACGTGCGTAGGTCCAGTCCTGCAGTTCGCGTGCGAGGATGCGGGTGAATTCATCCCGCATGGCCATCCGGTCCTTGCCGAGCGCGATCAGGTCGGCAGACCCGATCGCCGCCGCGAATTGCTCGATATCGCCGCCCAGGCTGATGACCGCATGGCAATCCGCAAGCTTGTAGACGCCATAGGGTGCATCAAGATGCCAGTTGGCGAGTTGCGGATGGCGCTGGAAATGTGCCGGTGTTCGCTTGCCGGAGAAATACACCGCCATCGACTCGACCTGCAGATCAAGCCCCGCATTCAGGAGATTGGATTCGACACGCGTCCCCTCGCCCGTCGCCAGCTTCTTGATATAGGCGGCCATGATGCCCATCGCGAGGAGCGCCGCGCCGTGCTGATCGACCAGCGGCACGCCGGGAACGGTCGGATGCTCATCGAGATTTCCGGTCACGGCCACGAGACCGCACCGCGCCTGGACCAAGAGGTCCTGGCCGGGCTTGTCGGCCATCGGACCTTTCGGTCCCCAGCCGCTCGCCGACGCGTAGATGATGTCCGGCTTCACCGCCTTGACCGCATCATAACCGAAGCCGAGCCGATCGAGCACGCCGCCGCGATAGTTCTCCGTCACCACGTCACAGGTTGCGATGATGTCGTAGAGAATCTTCTTGGCACGCGGGTTCTTCAAGTCGATAGCAATCGACTTTTTGTTGCGATTGACCGCAAAATAGCTCGCGCTCAAGCCGTCCACATAGACATGGCCGCCCGTATGATTGCGCTCGAAGGCGCCGGTCAGCGGCTCCACCTTGATGACTTCAGCGCCGAGGTCGGCCAGATATTGCGAACCGGCGGGGCCCTGAACGAAATGCGAAAAGCTCAGGACGCGCATCTTGTTTAGCATGATCTCTCTCGATTCAAATCAACCGACGCGACGATGGCGTCAGACCGGATGGGTGCCACTCTTCAGCAGGCTGCGCGCAATCACCATGCGGTGGATGTCGGACGCACCATCAAAGATCCGGTAGACGCGCGCGTCGCGATACATCTGCTCCAGCGGCATCTCCCTGCAGTAACCCATGCCGCCAAAGATCTGCACCGCCTTGTCGGCGACCCGCCCGAGCATTTCCGACGCGTAGTATTTCACCATCGATACTTTTTCGCGGGGATCCATGCCCTGGTCGGTCTCCCATGCAGCGTTGAGCACCATCATGCGCGCGGCGAAGATTTCCGTTGCCATGTCGGCGAGCATCGCCTGCACCATCTGGAATTCACCGATCGACTTGCCGAACTGCTTGCGCTCGTTGGCGTAGTCGATGCTCATTTTCATCAGCTTGCTGGCCATGCCGACCGCGCGTCCACCGACCATGCCGAGGCGAACGCGATTGATGGTCGACAGCGCCTGATAGAGCCCCTGGCCTTCCGCGCCGAGAATCTGCTTCTCAGACACACGGACATTGTCGAAAGCGAGCTCGCAGTGATTTGTCGCGCGCAGGCCCATCATGTACTGGATCCGCCCGACGGTGAAACCAGGCGTATCGCGGTCGATCAGGAACGCCGTAATGCCCTTCGCGCCCTTGCCCGGATCCGTCACTGCCGTGATGATGAAGGAATCGGCGAGATCGGCGTCGCTGATGAAATGCTTGGAGCCGTTGATGACAAAATCGGATCCATCACGCTTGGCCGTGGTCTGGATTCCCGCCGCATCCGAGCCCGCATTCGGTTCGGTCATGCCCAGCGCGACCCCGATGTCGCCCCGAACCGCCGGATAGAGATAACGCTCGCGCTGTTCGCCGACGCAGTTTTCAAGCGCAGCGGGGATCGCTCCGAAGGCACGCCGCACGAGCGCGTCCTTGGTCCAACCGAACTGCTCTTCGCACAGGCACATGTCGACGGCGCTCAGTCCGCCGCCACCGCATTCGGCCGGCATGCCGAGCGCGAACAGGCCCAGTGATTTCGCCTTGGTCCGCAGTTCCAGCGCGAGCTCCGGGCGAACGAACTGCTTCTCCTCCACCTCGGCTTCGTGAGGTTTGAGCTCGGTCTCGATGAAACGCTTGAGCGTTTTGAGCACCATGGTCATTTCTTCGGAAATCGAAAAGTCGATCACGGATGGTGTCCTCTGTCGTTGTTGCGCGCGGTCGGCCCCGATCGGTCGCGGCGCTGCGGATGAAGTCGATGATGGATTGCAAACGCCGTCAGCGCCGGTCGCCGAAGACGGAGATATCGAGACGGCCCTCGAAATTGGCAGGCTTCTTCTGCGTGAAGGCCGTGACGCCTTCGATGAAATCGGGAGTCTGCGACAGGCCTTCGCTGAGACGCAACGAGCTCGCGATCGCCTCGTCTTCCGGGCAGTTCATCGCGTCCTCAAGGGCCCTCTTACAGGCATACATGGCCTGCGCCGGACCCGCAGCGAGCCGTGCTCCCAATTCGATGGCGGCGGTGAGCACTGTCCCCTTGGGCACGACCTTGTTGACCAGGTGCCACTGCAATGCCGTCTGCGCATCGATCATGTCGCCAAGCATCATCATTTCCTTGGCGAGGGAGAGGCCGATGCGCTGCGTGACTCGCACCGTGCCGCCGCTGCCGGGAAAGCCGCCGAGCTTGATCTCCGGCAGACCGAGCCGCGCATCGTCCGAAGCGACGATGAGGTCACAGCCAGCCGCCAATTCGAGCCCGCCTCCGAGTGCAAGCCCCTCGATCGCGGCGATGGTCGGCTTGGGAAAATGGGCGACCGCGCCATAAGTCTCGTTCTCGAAGCCGAGTTTGCGCGTCACAATCGCCTTGTCGGCGATCAGACCGGGAAATTCCTTGATGTCGGATCCGGCGCAGAAGGCGCGGTGCCCTTCGCCCGTCAGCACCAGCGCACCGACCTCTGTGTCCGCTTCGAGCTCCTTCAGCGCCGCATTCATCGCGCGCGTCAGATCAAGTGTGACGACATTCATCGGCGGATTGTTGAGGACGAGCACCGCCACCCGGCCGTGTTTTTCGATTCTGATCGTCATGTTTCCCCCGAGACCACGCTCGTTTTTTGGCAAAGTGTCATTTACTGACGTGCAGGTCAATAAAGATTCCACAACTTGCGCGTTGTTGCTGAATTTCGCGTGCCCGACGCCTCGAACCGCATTGACTTACAGGTATGTCAGTGACAGTTTGCTGTCAAATTTTTTAGGGAAGGAACGGACGGGATGGCGGCGATTGTGGTGGCACAGGTGAAGGTGACCGACCCGGAGGCCTATGAAAAATACAAGCCACTGGCCAAGGAGGCGATCGAGTCGTTCGGCGGGCGCTATCACGTGCGGGGCTCGATGCCCGTGGCGCTGGAAGGCGACACGCCCGACCGCCGCTTTGTCATCGTGGAGTTCGACAGCGTCCAGCGCGCCAAGGACTTCTACAACTCGACGATCTATCTGAAGGCGCGCGAAGCCCGTAGCGGCGCCTCGATTGCCGACATCGTCGTGCTGGAAGGCGTCTGATCCGCACCGAGACATGCGTTTGACAAGGAGAGCAAAATGAGCCGCACCAAATATGATTGTTCGGGCGTTATTCCCGCCTGCCTGCTGCCCCTCAAGGACGATCTGTCGATCGATGAAGCGAGCTATCGCAAGCATCTGCGCGACGTCACCGGCGTCCGCGGCATCGCCGCGATCACCGTCAACGGTCATGCGTCCGAAGTATCGTCATGCACCTTCGAGGAACAGCAGCGCATTCTCGATGTGACGATGGACGAGGTTGGCTCCAAGCTGCCGGTCGTGAACGGCGTCTATGCCGAAAGCGCCATCGAGGCCATCAAGATCGCGAAAATGGCAGAGAAAGGCGGCGCTTCGGCCCTGCTGGTCTTCCCGCCCAATCTGTTCATGCTCGGCGCGCGCCCGGACATGGTGGTCGATCATTTCAAGCGCATCGCCGATGCCACCGATCTGCCGCTGATCATCTTCCAGTTCCCGATCGCAACCGGGCTTTGCTATCCGCATGACACGCTGGTGCGAATGCTGGCCGAAATCCCGTCGATCGCGGCCATGAAGGATGCCTGCGGCGATCCCGTCCGCCATGAGTTCACGGTCCGCGAACTCCAGAACGGCCCACGCCCGTTCAACGTCCTGACCACCCACAGCGCCTGGCTGTTCAGCTCACTCGTGACCGGCTGCAACGGCCTTCTGTCGGGTGCCGGCAGCACCATCGCCGACCTCCAGGTGGCGCTCTTTGAGGCCGTGCGCAACAATGACATGGCCGCCGCCAAGGCTGCTGCGGACCGCATCTATCCGACCACGCACGCCTTCTATTCGGCGCCCGGTGTCGACATGCACAACCGCATGAAGGAAGCCCAGGTGCTGCTCGGACGCCTCCCCTCGGCCGCGGTGCGGCCGCCCTTGCAGAAGCTGCCGGTAGACGAGGTCGCGCGCATCCGCAACGCCATGATCCGTGCCGGGTTGCTGCCGCACGGTCAGGTTGACGCAGCCGCCTGACGCCGCGAAACAATTGCGATTTCAGCACAAAGCTGAGACAATCGGGTGCCATGAATTTCCGGATTCGTGGCACCCTTTCAATTTTCGGACCGACTATGCGTGACAAGATCAAATCGACGACCGCCGATCTGTTGGTAAAATACGGCTATCGAGGCGTTAGTTTTCGCGAGATCTCGGAGATTCTCAGCACCACCCGCGCCAATCTGCACTATCACTTCGGCAACAAGAGTGGCCTGGTCGAGGAAGTGCTCGAAGACTATGCCCGCGGGACGATCGAACGCTACACCGATGTCTGGACCGATCCCGAAACGACACTGCGCGAGAAGATCGCAGCAACCGTCGCTTTCAACCGCGAGCGCTACAACAAATTCAATCCCAATGGCGACAAGGGCCATCCGTGGAGCCTGATGATCCGGCTTCGGTCGGACCGTGACGCCCTCACGCCGAAGATGCAGTCGATCCTGCAAAGCACATCGCATGAGTTCGAAAGCCTGGTGCGGATCGGAGTCGGGCTTGCCGTCCGCGCCGGCGAATTCCGCGAGAACGCCCCGCAGCAAAAGATTGTCATTCAACTGGCGACGATCATTCACTATGCGGGCTCCGTGACCCGCGACTCCGGCCGGTTCTCGCGCCTGTCGGAACTTTGGGAAGCAACGCTATCGACCATCGAGGCTGCCTATGGCACCGGCGCGAAAGCTGAACCTGCCGCCAGGAAGCCGGTCAGAAAGAAAGTGCCGTCCTGATCCATCGACCGTCCGTTCGATCAGCCGTTGATGATGTCGCGCAGCGCGATGCCGGCTTGCTTGCGATCCCATGTCGCAGCCGTAATTCCGGCCAGTCGCATCACCGCCTTTTGCACCTTTTTCGTCGGCGTGCGGGGCAGTTCGGCCACGATCTCGATATAGCGCGGCACCATGTGATGAGGCAGCGCGCGCGCCAGCGGGCCGAGAAGCTCCGCCGGACCGATCGTGCTGCCCGCGCTCAGCACCACACACAGCTTGATGTCGTCATCACCGGCGAATTCCGACGGGATCCCGACCGCTGCGGCATCGACCACGCCCGCGATCTGCTGCGCGGCATATTCGATATCATAGGAGGAAATATTTTCTGCCCGCCGCCTGATCCTGTCCTTCAAACGATCGACGAAATAGACCCAGCCATCGCGGTCGATATAGGCGCTATCGCCGCTGTGGAACCAAAGATTGCGCCAGGCCTCGACGGTCGCTTCCGGCTTGCCGAAGTACCCCTGCATCAACGTTGCGGGATATTTTGGCCGCACAACGAGTTCGCCGACTTCGCCGGCCGGCAGCGCCGCGTCATTCGCAGGATCGACGACCAACACCTCGAACCAGTCCGACAGCGGCTTGCCACAGGAACCCGCCCGTAACGGCTCGTCATAGGGGTGCCAGCAAGGAATTCCCACCTCGGTCATCCCCCAGGTTTCGATCCCCTTGAGGCCAAACCGTCGCTCGAATGAAGCGGCGATATGTTTCGGGAAAGGTGACGTGCCGAGGCGCGTCAGCGGATTGTCCGCATCATCAGGCCGCTCCGGCTGCGCATAGATCATTTCAAGCAGCGGGCCATGGCCGATCGTCACGGTGGCCTGCGCGCGCCGCACGCGATCGAGCCAATGCTCGGCCTTGAAGCCGCGGTCCAGCGAGACCCGGGCGCCGACCAGCAACGCCGCCGTGAGGGCACAATAGCGCGGCGACATGTGAAACAGCGGATGCGCAACATAGTAGACATCGGTATCGACAACGCGCATGCCCTCGACCGAATTCCGCGCAATCAGGATCGCCTGCGCATGCGGAACCATCACGCCTTTCGACGGCCCCGACGTGCCCGAGGTCATCAGCACCGAGGAGATCTGATCGAAAGTCGTGACAGGCGCGTCCCAGCCCTCCTCGCCGCCGGCGATCGAAACATAGGGCACCAAGGCCAGTCGTTTGAATCCTGCAACCGCGTTCACCGGCGGCTCCAGGTCACCGAAATGCACGACCTGCTTCAGCGTGGTCAGGTCATGCTCGATGTCGCGCAAGGCCGGCAGCAACTCGTCTTCGACGATCGCCATGGTCGCACCGAGCATGTTGAGCGCATGCACAAGAGGCTGGCCGCGAAATGCCGGATTGATCGGCGCATCGGTCGCGCCGACCAGATTGATGGCAAGCCACGCATGAACGGCGATCAATCCATTCCCGGCGAAGATCGCCACACGATCGCCCTGTCGCACGCCGGACCGGGACAAGCCCGCCGCCAGCCTGCTGACGTCATCCCAAAGCTCCGCAAATGTCTGGTAGCTGCCGCCTTCAAAGCAAAGGAACGGGCGATCCGGCGTCACCTGCGCGCGCCAGCGTAGCAACCGGTCATAGGTCCAGTCGGTGATGGGACGGTCGAGAAAGGATGGCGTCATCGAACGAGGCGCTCCCACTGTCCCGCGGATCGCATGGCCCGCGGGATCTTCTGCGCTTACTTGACAGTCTTGAACTTGCCGTTCGAGATCTCGACAGTCACCAGCGAATCCTTGGAGAAGCCTTCATGCTGATCCTTGGAGTAGCAGATCGTACCATCGATGAAGGTGCCCTTGAAATCGCAGATCGTCTCGATCGCGTCGCGGATCGCGGGACCCGTCGGCTGGCCATCGATCCGCTTCAGCGCCTCGACGAGGACGAGAAAGCCGGTGGAGCTCAGGAGCTCGCCATAGCCCGATGGCTTCTTGCCGGCGGCGCGCAGAATGTCGCCAAGCGCGTTCTGCTTCTCTGACGGATCGTCCCAGTTGCCGAGCGATACCACCTGGACACCCTCACCGGCCGGACCGGCCGCGTCGAGGAATGGCCGCTGGTTGAGGCTGCCCGAGCCGATGATCGGCGCGTTCAGTCCGACTTGTCGCGCGGCGCGCACGAAGGCAGCCCCGAGCGCAGGCGCAGAGGTCTCCAGCAGCACCACTTCGGGATTGGCGTTTCGGATCTTGGTCGCCGCCGAGGTCAGGTCGATGGCATTGAGCGGCGCGCCAACCGATGCGACCACGTCGATGTCCTTCTCCTTGGACAGTTTGAGCGCATATTCCATACCGGCCTTGCCATAGGCATCTTCCTGATACATTACGGCAAACTTTTTGCGCCCCGGCACGAAAACGCCACGCTCCATGATGCCATCAAGGATGACCTCCTCGGTAGGCGCCGACCTGAAAAGCCACGGCCAAAATGCGTGCTTCTTCGAGGTCGCGTCGATGGTACCGATCGGGGCGAGAACCGGAACCTTGTTGTTCATTGCGATCGGCATCAGGGCCAGCGTGCCGGTGCCCAGCGTCGAGCCGATGATCGCCTGCACCTTCTCCTGCTGGATCAGCCGCGTTGCGCCGCGTGCGGCTTCCGTCGGATTGCTCTGGTCATCGTGAAAGATCACCTCGATCTTGCGACCCTTGACGCCGCCTTCCGCATTGATCTTGTTCGCCAGTATCTCGACGGCATCGCGCTCGGGAATGCCGAACGGCGCCGCCGGCCCGCTCAGACTGAGGATGCCGCCAACCTTCACCACCCCATCGGCCGCGATTGCCGGCCCCATCAGGCCGGCGCACAGCAATGCCGCTACAGCAACCGATTTTTTCAAAAGTCCTGTCATGCTCACTCCCCTCAAATATCTTGTTGTTTGGTTTTTTACTTACTGCCTAGAAACACCTCGGCGATGTCTTCCGGATTGGCGAGATCCGACCCTGGTCCCTCGCGGACGATGCTGCCTTGCGACAGGATGACGAAACGGTCCGCGACGCGGGCCGCGAAAGGGACATTCTGCTCGGCCAGGATCATCGCGAGGCCGCGTTGCTTGAGCGCGCTGAAAGCGTGCTGCAGCGTGTCGAACACCGCGGGCGCTAATCCCTGCGTCGGTTCATCGAAGATCATGACATCCGGCTTGCGGCCAAGCGCTAGGCTGATCGCCAGCATCTGCTGTTCGCCGCCGCTCAACATGCCGGCGCCCGCGGCCTGCCGCTCCTTCAGGATCGGAAACAGCTCCATGATGAAGTCGCGCTGGGCCTCGCGCTCGGAGAGCGGCAGCAGACGCAATCCGAGATCGATATTCTCTTTCACCGTCATCGCCGCGAACACATTGCGGCGCTGCTCCGGCACCAGGGACAGACCGCTGATGGCACGTTTGTGGGAGGGATAGGACTCGACCTGCCGCCCGTTGATTTCGATCCGGCCGCTCCCCGAGACAGTGCCCGCGATCGAGCCGAGCAGGCTGCTCTTGCCGGCGCCATTGGCGCCGAGTACGGCGATCATCTCGCCCGGGACCACATGGAGCGTCACGTTGGACACGACGGTGATCCGGCCATATCGCGCAGAGACATTTGCGCACGAGATCACGGGCCGCCCTGCCGGCACGAGATTGGATGACATCATGTTCATGGCCGCCCCATCACCGTCCGCTGCTGCCGAGATAGACATCGATAAACGCCTTGTCGCGCGCGATGTCTTCGGCCCGGCCCGACATCAGCATCGCACCGCGATTGAGCACGATGACATGCTCCGCGAGTTCACGAATGAGGTTGAAATTGTGCTCCACCAGGAGGACACCGACGCCCGTCTCGGCGAGACGGCGAACCTCGACGCTGAGCATGGCCTGTTCGTCGCGCGCCAGTCCCGCCGCCGGCTCGTCCAGCAGAATATATTTCGGATTGTTGGCGACAGCCCGGGCGACCTCGACAAGCCGGACCTGCCCCATGGGCAATTCGCCCATCTTGGTCGCGCGATACTTGGTCAGCCGCAACTCTCGCAGAATCTCGCTGCACCGGTCACTGAACGTTTTCTCTTCGCGCGCGACACCGGGCGAGCGCAGCAACGATGACAGCATGCCGGGCTTCGCGACCGGGTAGAACCCGCACAGCACCGCCTCTTCCACCGTGATATGCGGATCGAAGCGCGGCGTCTGGAACGTTCGCGCCAGACCGAGCGCGATGCGACGATTGGGGGCCATGTTGTCGATGGACACACCGTCGACAGCGATCTTGCCTCCGGCCGCCGCGACCATGCCGGTGATGGAATTGAACAGCGTGCTCTTGCCCGACCCATTCGGGCCGATCACCGCAAGAATCCGGCCGCGCTCCAGTTGCAACGACACTTTGTTGAGCGCCGTGACACCGCCAAAGGCGACACTGACCTCGTGAACATCTACGCTCATGCCGTGCGCTCGCTCGTGCGCGTCACATCGGCGATCGGCGTTTCCCGCTTCTTGCTCCGCGACAACAGTTTCAACCAATCGGTTCCAAGAATGCCGCGCGGTGTGACCAGCAGCACGAACACCAGGGTCGCACCGAAGATCATGCCCTGCGCTTCCGACGCCGGGAGATAGAGTGTCAGCATCGTCAGGAAGGCGGCCCCCAGCACAGGCCCAAGGAAGGTCTGCGCGCCGCCAATGACCGTCATCAGCATGGTCTTGATGGACACATGAATGGTCAGCGAGTCCGGCCCCATATACATGAGATGATGCGCGTAGAGCCAACCGGCCACGCCCGCCACAGCCGCGGAGAGCGCGAAATAGCTTGCAAGGATCTTGGGCACATCGACGCCGTCGGCGGTGGCACGGAGAGGATCATGCCGGGCCGTCTTGACGGCTCGGCCGATCGCCGAATGCGTGAGATTGGCATAGAGCGCGATCACGACGACCACGATCGCCCATGACAGGACATGCATGGCCTCCAGGCTCGATGCGAATGGCAGGTTGGGGATGCCCGACAGCCCGATATAGCCGCCGGTGAAATCGCCGCCCTCACGGATGGCGATTTCCAGCACCATGCTCAGCAGCAAGGTGGCGATCGACAGCGGCATCGGCGACAGCCGGGTGATGGCCCGCGCCATCGGATAGCCAAGCAGCATCGGAAGGACAATGGCGAGTAGCAGACCAAGCAGCGGCGACAGGCCGTAATGTGCGGTGACGATGCTGGTCGCATAGGCGCCGACCGACGCAAATCCCGCCGTCGCCACCGACAGGATGCCCGCTTGGCCGTAGGACATGCCGACGGACAACGCCATCAGCGAGAACACGGCGATCAGGATCGAATTGTCGAGCCAGAACGGCTTGCCGACAATCAGCGGCGTCAATGCGGCGATGATGACAAAGAGAATGAAGGCCGGACGCAGCCGGTCACGCATGCGCAACATCATCAGACACGTCCTCCGGTCGCGGCAATTCGGTTCATGGGCCCGAGCGCCAGAACGACGAAGATGAAGATCATGGGAGCGGCAGTGACCCAGCCGCCGGGCAGATAGGCCGAGCTCAGGACCTGCACGAGCCCGGTGACAAGGCCGCCGGCGAAACCGCGCAGCGGGCTGTTCATGCCAAAGATGATCGCCGCGCCAAATCCGGAAATGGTGAGTTGCAGGCCGGTGCTGTAGTCCGCACCCGTGGTGAACAGGACAAGAATGCCGGCCACGCCGGCCAGAAAGCCGCCGAGCAGATAGGTGCAGAACCAGATCGTCTGCACCGGAATGCCATTCAGCGCGGCACCGAGCGGATTGATGGCGCTGGCCCGCATCATGCGCCCGAATGGCGTGCGATACAGCAGCACATAGAGCGCGACCAGCAGCAGAATACAGACGATGATATTGATCAGGGCCTGCGGGCTGATGCGGACACCGAACACGTCCCAGAAGGTATCGAACACCTGTCTGGCCATCGGATCCTTGCCGTATACCGTGAGGATGAAGGATTCGAGGAAAGTGGCGAGGCCGAAAGTGCCGAGCACGGCCGTGATGTGATCGAACGTGCCGGGCCGGTTGAGGCGCATCGAGATAAAGCCGACGATCGCCGACGACAACACCGCGGCGGCTATGCCGAACACGATGCCGGCCGGGCCGCCGACCGCCCAGGCGATCGCGACCGCGAGCACCGTATAGGCGCCGACAGCGAGATCGACCGACCCGGTTGTCGCGAAAACGAGGCTGATGGGAAACGCCAGGAGGCCGTAGATGACCCCCAGAAACGCCCCACGGACGACAAACTCCATCAGCTCGTACACCGTTCTCTCCCTGAACCTTTCACACCGGCTTGGCCAGTTTACTTACCTACAAGTAAGTTTAGTTTATTATTTCTGTCAAGCTGTCGCGTGAGCCCCGGCTGGACAGAAATGACGCAGTCAGTTCATCCACAGGCCGCCGGTGACATTGATGCCCTGCCCGGTCATGTAGCTGGCCTGATCCGACAGCAGGAATGCCACGACATTCGCGATGTCTTCCGGCTCGCCCAGCCGTCCCAGCGGGATTGTATGCGCGCGCTCGGCCGCGGTCGGCAGCCCTTTGGCCACCAACTGTTCATCCGCAACCTTGCGCATATGGGTGTTGGCGATCGCACCCGGGCACACCGCATTGACACGAATGCCATGCGCCGCAAGATCCAAGCCCATCGATTGGGTCATGCCGAGAATGGCAAATTTCGACGCGTTGTAGGCGAGCGAACTCGGTCGGCCGACTTTGCCGAACCACGACGAAATATTGATGATGCGCCCCGATTTGTTCTCGACCATGGTGGGCACGACTGCATGGCAGCAATTGAAGGTGCCGGAGACGTTCAGTCGCATGGTGAAGTCAAAATCCTCGGGCCGGTCGTCGATGATGGACGCCACCTGCCCGGTGCCGGCATTGTTGACGAGTATGTCCACGCGGCCCCAGCTTTTGATGACATCGGCGACACCGGCCCTCACCGATGCCAGATCGGTGACGTCGATCACGGCTCTGGAGACCGCGCCGCCTGCCGCGCTGAGATCGCCAAAGGTCAAGTCGAGCGCTTCACTGTTGTTGTCCCACAGCGCCACATGGCACCCTTCCGCCGCCAGCCGCTTTGCGATGGCGCGGCCGATGCCCCTGGCAGCGCCGGTCACGATGGCAACGTTTCCTTGATAGTCGTACATCATAGCCTCAATGGATCGGGACGTCCGCCGCAGCGGATCTGCAGGAGCAACGGGCGTTAGGTGCGACGGATATGCATGCCGCCATCGACAAAGAAGGCCTGGCCTGTCGAATAAGGCATCCGGCCGGACGCGAGTTCGGCGACAGTCCGCCCCACATCGTCGGCCTGCCCCCAGCGCGCCATCGGGAAGCCGCCGGCTTCCACCCAACCATTATATTTGTCGAACACGTCCCTGGTCATGTCGGTCTGGATGATACCCGGGCGTACCTCATGCACGGCGATGCCATATTCCGCGAGCCGCAACGCATAAAGCGTGCTCATCATCGCGACGCCGGCCTTGGAGATGCAGTATTCTGCCTGCGCGGCAGTGGCGATAACGGCATTGCCCGAGGAGATGAAGATGATGGTGCGCTGCGGCTGCGTCCGGTCGCCAGCATCGTCGCTGCGCATCTGTTTGGCGACACGCTGGGTCAGGAAGAACGAGGCCCGCAGATTGATCGACATCAAGCGATCGAAACTCTCCGCAGGCGTCTCCAGGATGTCGCCGCGGTGCCTGGTTTGCACACCGGCATTGTTGAGCAGACAAGTGAGGGGACCAAAGGCCGCGCGGGCCTCGGTGACGATGCGCTCGTGCTCGCCCAGGTCAGACAGATCGCCCCGCACGAACACAGCCTTGCGGCCTCGCGCCTCGATTCCCTGCAGCGTTTCCGCGGCTGATTGATCGCGTTCGAGATCGTTGATGACGATATCGAAGCCGTTGTCGGCCAGCGCATAGGCGCTGGCACGGCCGATACCCCGGCGCCCGCCGGTCACAAGGGCAACGCGCCCTGCCTCGCGTGACATGGACATAGCCCGCCTCAGGCCGCATTCTTTGCGGAGGACGAAACAGGCACCCATTTCATGATGTGCACCGCCGCTGCCACCACTTCACCGCGCTGGTTCCTGACCTCGACATTGGAAAATGTGCGGTCCTTGGCGCCGTCGAGCCGGTCGATCGTGTAGCTCACCGTCACCGTGTCGCCGAAGAAGACCGGGCCGACGAAGCGGACGCGATCATAACCCAACGAAACCGGTGTCAAGCCGACATACTTGGCAACATAGGGCGTGAACATCACGGTCGAGGCTGTCGACATGAATCCCATCGACAGAACGCCATGCGCAATGCGGTGACCGAAAGCCGACGTCTCCATATATTGCTCGTTGCAATGCACGTCGGAGAGGTCACCGGTGATCCCGGCGAAGAGATAGACATCGCTCTCCGACACCGTCTTCGAAAAGCGGATCGACTGACCGACCGTCACCTGAAAATCCGTATCCTGCACGCGTAAACCTCCCGTCGCTTGCCTTGTGGCTTGCCAGTGATTTATCGCTGACTTACAGGTAGGTCAATAAACTTTATAGCCGCGGGGACCGTTTTCGGACGGACGAGATGAGGGGACGATCATGACAGGAGATCAATTCGCGCCGCAAAGCGTCGATTATATTTCAGGCAAGACCCGCCTGTTCGCCATTGTCGGCGACCCCATCGCGCAAGTGCGATCACCCGAATTCGTTACCCATGAGTTCGTCAAGCGGGGCATCGATGCGATCGTGCTCCCCATGCATCTCACGGTGGATCGCTTTGACGACCTGTTCCCCGCGGTGATGGCGATCGAGAATCTCGACGGCTTGATCATCACCGTCCCCTTTAAAAAACGCGCAGCACCGTTCATGCGGCGACTCGGACCGCAGGCACAGATCACCCGGACGGTCAGCGTGCTATCGAAGCGCCGCGACGGATGGATCGGCGAAATGTTCGATGGCCTGGGCTGCGTGGCGGCGCTGCGCCGCAGGGGCGTACAAGTCGCGAGTGCGCGCATCATGCTGCTCGGCGCGGGCGGCGCAGGCGCTGCGATCGCGGTCGCCCTGGCGTCGCAACGGCCGAAATCGCTCCGCATCGTCGATCCGGATGTCAGCCGCGCCGCCGCAGCCGCGCACATGATCGCGCAGGCCTTTCCCGAGCTCGATGTGGCCGCCGCTGCGGCATCGCTGGATCCGGACCTGTTCGACGTCCTGATCAATGCCTCGCCGGTCGGCATGCTGGATAGCGATGCCTGCCCGCTGCCCATCGACCGCATCTCGCCGCATCTGGCGGTCATGGATATCGTGATGATGCCCGACGAGACACGGCTGCTCCGGATGGCGACGGCTGCCGGCTGCAACGTGATCTATGGACGGGAGATGCTGGGGTCCCAGGTCTCCGCCGTGGTCGACTTTCTGACCACGAAATAGCTCGTCACGCGGCAGATCCCGCGACCCGAACGATGAGCTTTCCGAAATTCTGCCCCTTCAGCATGCCGATGAAAGCTTGCGGCGCATTCTCCAATCCATCGACGAACTGTTCGCGATGGACCAGCTTGCCTTCGGCGAGCCAGCCGCCGACATCGCGCTGGAAATCGTCCATCTGCGCGATGAAATCGGTGACAATGAAACCGCGGATGGTGAGCCGCTTCACAAGCGCCGTGCGCATCAATTCCGCCTGAGCAAGCCTGTTGCTCTGCCCGGCACCAGCATCGTTGTATTGGGAGATCAGGCCACAAACCGGGATGCGGGCGAAATCGTTCAGCAGCGGAAAGACGGCGTCCCACACAAGGCCGCCGACATTTTCGAAATAGATGTCGATGCCGTTCGAACAAGCCGACCGGAGTTTTGCGGCCATATCGGGATCGCGATGATCGATGGCCGCGTCGAAGCCAAGCACGTCGACGGCATAGCGGCATTTCTTCAGGCCGCCGGCAATGGCTACCACCCGGCATCCCTTGAGCCGGGCGATCTGTCCAACCAGAGCGCCGACCGGGCCGGTGGCCGCCGCAACCACGAGCGTCTCGCCTGCCTTGGGCTGCCCGATATTGAGCAGCCCCGTATACGCAGTGAGCCCCGGCGACCCGAGAATCCCGAGCGCCGCCGAGGGCGGCAACTGGGTGTTGGCGATCCGGCGCAGGTCCGTTCCATCGGACAGGGCGAATTCCTGCCAGCCGGAGCGTCCGACCACGAGATCGTCCTCGCGGAATTCCGGATGCCTGGATGTGACCACGCGGCTCACGGTGCTCCCGACCATCACGCCGCCAAGGGCAACCGGCGGCGCATAGGACGGACCCTCATTCATCCGCCAGCGCATGTAAGGATCAAGGGAGAGAAGTTCTGTCTTCAGCAGCACATGCCCGTCATCAACCGCGGGGATACCGCGTTCCTGCATGGCAAAATCGGACGACTGGGGCTCACCCACCGGGCGACGCGCGAGGACGATCTGGCGATTCATATGGTTATCTCTAGCTCCCATTTTTCTTGCAACAACGAAGCCACCCCTGCGCAGGTTGGTCTGATGCAATCATTGATGTTTTCCCGCCTACAGGAAAAGGCACAAACAGGCAGGGCGCCCCGGATTGCGTGGCCGGGCGGAGGAAGCGCACCCCAGCCGGATCACCACCTAAGAAACTGATATCACTATTGAATTACTGCATCACTCTATCGTGTAGCAGTATTGTGCATCACATCACAAGAGCAGCGTTTTCGTGCCCTGCAACTTGCCTTGCCGGTCTGAGCTGCCGTCGGTTTGATGGACACCGAGATAGGGTGTTTTATGAATCAGGAGAGAACTGCGTCCCGATAGCCTCCGCCGCCTAGTCAAATCCTTCGACCACAAGGCTGACGCAACCACGGGCGGCAGCTTGTCAGCCGCCATCGGCGATCGCGGCGGCTCGCTCAAAATCAAGAAGATGGAAGGCGCCTCCCAAGAAGAGCGGACGTCCCGCGCAATGCAGACCCTCCCTCTTCCAAGGGGTAGGCTGTGCTGTTTCCGCTGCAGAGGCAGGACGGCACTGTCGAAATCCTCGATGACGAGTGGGGATTCGCCGAGATGGCGAGTTATCACCGCATCGGGGATTTCTTGCCCTATCAGGGGCTCGTCCGGCGTGAGACCTATATCGACCCCCAGCCACGTCGAGGTTGTGCCGCTGGCCGACATCGAACCGCTGCGCCGCGACTTGGGGACGCCGCTCACCACTGTGACGCGCCGCGCTATGTGGTCGATTTCCAGCTGTCCGCGGCGCTGCTGCTGATCGCGAGCTCGTAGGCCACAAAACGATCGAGGCGGTTTGACAGCAGCCGCTCGAGTTTGCGCTCGCGCCACGTTGAGGGCCATGAACCATGGCCGCTGGGCCACTCCTTCGCATCGTAAAGCACCCCGTCTTGTAACTAGCACGTGTCAGCCGGTGGCTCTTTCAATGCGGCGATCGAGGTTCGCTTTGCACCACAAGCGGCATAACAGACGACTTCGCTAGTTTCCGAGCTCCGTTTGTGTGGAGCGCCGCGCTGACGCCTATCTGTCGACCCGCAGATGCGGGTTCCTTTACGTGAGCATCGTCTGCGGAAGCGCTGCAGCGTTTTCCACATCCGAACGGTTGGTGTCTCCGTTCTCCGGAAATCCGGGACGGGTTATCTTCTCAGCGAGTATGAAGGCAACCGCAGCAATTGCCGCACCGGCGAAGACGTCGCAAACGTAGTGGCCGCCTTCCGTTATCGCGCTTGCGAACATGATAACATTCGCGACGCAGGCCGCTGGAAACACACCTTCGATGCCGCGCAGAGCCCAAGGAACGAACACGGCAACCGCGGCATGGTAAGACGGAAAATTGATCATACCTCCCAAAACGTCAGGAATGATTACTTGGCCGAAGCGCGCAAAATCTCCAAATGCTGCAGTGGAGTCGCGCCGCTGAACTGCAGTACCGAGAAGTTTGCTCCAAATTGGCCTCCGACAAGGCCTGCCGCCGGCAGGAGAGATCCTATAACAACCGTTAGAAGGATCGCCAGGCTCATGCCCGCCAGATATACGCGAAGCCGGTTTAGGCGGTTGAGAAACGCTAACACTAGGATCGGCAGCGCGATCTGAAACCCAATCGTTGCGTGAACGAACTCTAGAGTACGTGCGATGATCGGGTTGAGATCGGTCCAGCAAACGATGGAGTGCCAGTCGAATCCTAGTGATCGATCGATAGCAACAAAGGTAGCGTCCTGCAGTGGAAGCTTCAGAGTCTGACCTATATATGCCGTCATCGCGCCGAAGCTCGAAACCGTCACGGCAAACAGCACGCTGAGGCTCAGCACACGTACAGTTCGCATTATAGGGGTCTCAGTCTGGCAAGAGCAGACGAGATCAATAGCAACAACACCTGCAATCAGCAGTGCGAATGTTGGCGGCTTCTAAAAGACGACGCCGTTGGTGACCCACTGATATGCGACGATGGCAATAAAAATGAGGAGAACACCGAAGCTCAAAGAAGAAACTGGACTAGGCCGATCGTGAAAAAGCTGCGCCTTTGCCCCCTACAGGCGATTCTGACGACTTCCGAACTTCTCGTCTGAGCTGTAGGCGAAGCCAGTGACATATCTCCTAATGCATCCCGGCCTTCACGGAAGGTCGCCTGGCCGCTCCGGCGAAATCCATTCGGCGGATGGACCGCCCGTTCGTGAGAAAACCGCCATGACCGCCCAGAAGATCGGCCCTGCGAGTTTCTGCTCCGACTCCACCGCGCGCTCACGGCTGCCGATCCGGTCGGCAGCATGTATGGCGAGCACGGCGACTGCTACGCCCGCCAGCACGTCGATAAAGTGGTGCCCGCCAATTATAGGTGTCGCAAGCAGCATACCCCCATTAGCGATTGTCGCCAGCGGACGAGCCCACCAAAGGCGCCATAGTCCCCAGAGAGACAGAACCGCAGCTGCGGCGTGGAAGCTAGGAAATGCGATCACGCCGCCGAGACTGCCGACCTG
The DNA here is from genome assembly GCF_044340795.1 of Tardiphaga sp. Classification (GTDB taxonomy): domain Bacteria; phylum Pseudomonadota; class Alphaproteobacteria; order Rhizobiales; family Xanthobacteraceae; genus Tardiphaga. The sequence continues at coordinate 28,529 of NZ_JBIISY010000006.1, read as the reverse complement.
TAGAACTCGCAGCGTTCCGTCTCGTAGCCGGGGCAACTGCTCGATCTGCACAAGATAGCCGCTCGGGCGGAGCACCCCAAAATCTGGCGACACGCCGTAATGGTGATAGGTGCCCAGCGCCGGCACAAAGATCGAGATCGCCACCGTCATCACCACTGTCAGAACGCAGGCGAGCGTAAAACGATTGAGGTGATCGACATAGCCCGCAAAACCGAGCAAGGTCGGAATGACAATGATCGGCCAAGTGATCATGGCATAGCCCAGGTAGAGGTAGGGAACGAGCGCAGGGCGATCATAGATGAACTGGAAATACTCGAGCCAGTCGAGCCCGAGCAATCTGTCGATGGCAGCAAGAGGCCCGTCCACGAACGGGAAACTAGCTGAAGCGACGATATGTGTGAGTGCAGGCGCCAACAGAAAAAGGATCATCAATTGCGCGATTGCCGTCAACGCATGGGCTTGGCGGGCAAAACTGGTTTGTCGCGCTATATGCCCGGCTCCCATTAACGCTGCGATCGAGGCGACGCTGGAGCCCAACGCGCCGTCGAGCCGAAACGAAAAATCGGTCGTCGCCAGACCGACTCCAAGGGCCACAAACAGGCCCGCTAACAATCCCCAAATTGTCCGCGTGGCGACACTAGCCGTTTCATACCTTCCCATACACTCCCCCGTCCGCACGTTTGACGTGCTTCTGTTGGATGTATCTACCGGCCCACGTTAAACTTTTCTTTATGCGCTTGCTTCGAAATTTAGTGATTGCCTTTCGCGCGCTTACCACGCCGAATAAGCGCCGCCCTTGTGCAGGGTGTCGCTATGGGCACCATCTGATCAATCCGAGCGAGGAGAAAGTCGCTGCTGCCTCAGCGCCAGACGCTCGGCGTCTCTCGGTCGGGCTTCCAACCGGGCTGAACCGCGCGCCTAGCGCCAGATCCCGCAGCGACGAAGTCGTTGCGGTGCGAACCAAGGCGAGTTTCATCGTCAGCGACCGCACCTATTGGGCCAGGCGTGTCTGGCGCGACCTGCTGGCCGAGGGGATCGATTGCAGCCTGGCGCCAGCAGGCCTTGCGGGAGCGACCGCCACGCCGAGGTCTGCTGAAGGACAACGGTGATCGCCCGATTGTATCCCTACCGTCCAATTTGCTGGACCGGCAGTTTGCGGCCGAGCGCCCGAACCAGACGTGGATTGCCAACTTCACCTAAACCTGGACGGCCGAAGGCTGGCTCCCTGTATCGGCCGTGATCGATCTGTTCTCCCGGCATGTGGCGGGCTGGTCGATGAGCGCCGGAATCACAGCGCAGTTGGTCGCTGAGGCTCTGGTGATGGCGGTCTGGCGCCGTGGCAAGCCGGCGCGCTGATGCTTCGCTCCGGTCGCGGTAGTCAGTATGCCAGCGATCAGTTTCAGAGCCTTACGGCCGACAGCGGCATCACTTGCAGCATGAGCCGGTCTAGCAATGTCTGGGACAACGCTGCCATGGGGAGCTTCTTCTCGTCGTTGAAAACCGAGCGTATCGCCCGAAAATGCTATCGCAAAAGGAACGAGGCCAAGGCCGATGTGTTCGGCTATATCGAGCGGTCCTACAACCCAACACGATGACACTCGGCATCGTATACATCAGCCCCGTTGAGTTCGAGCGGAAGCTAGGTTTAGCTTAACTGGCTGTCCACTGAACGGGCAGCAGCTGAGCTACACACGTTCAGAAAAGGTATTGCGCCCCCGCTGCCCCGCAAGTGAAATCAAAGAAAGACCGTTTTGCGATTTGATGCCAGTGAACACTACCATACGTCGATAAGCTTGCGGTATTCACGCAGAGCTCCGTACACTGAGCCTTTTGCCATCTGGCGATTCGCCTTCGACACAGTCTCTTCCAAGCCCGGCAGATCCTTCAGTAAATTCGTCGCGGCCTGATGATACTCGGACATTTCAGTTGTCTCACCGAGATAGAGCCGCTGCACCGCAAGGTACGTTTTGTTCGCTGGCGTCGTAGCCCGCTCTACAGTCATCGTGTGGGCCTGACGTAGTACAGGGGCTGCCCCCTCGATTTGAAGAAACGCCGTCTCCAGACCGATGTTCACGACTTTCGTGGTCCCAATCATAAGCCACTCTTGCGGCTCGACCGTCATTCTCAATGGCATGGTGTCCCCCAGCGATTAGTTACACGGACATCTGGTTAACAAAATAAAAACGGCGAGGTTGCCCTCGCCGTTTTCCTCACTTGCGATCGTTCTGATTAACGGAGCAACTGAAGCACGCCCTGCTGCGACTGGTTGGCGAGCGACAGCGCCGAGACGGCGATCGACTGACGGGTCGACAGCGCCTGGCTGTTGGCGGCTTCCTGGTTGGTGTCAGCGAGCGTCAGATTGGACGCGCCGGTCTGCAGCACGTTGATCATCTGCTTCGAGAAGTCCTGACGCATCTGCACGACCGACAGGTTCGAACCGAAGGCCGATGCCTGCGAACGCAGCTTGGAGCTGGCATCGTTCAGCTTGGTCAGGATCCCGTTGGCTGCCGAGTTGTCGAGGAAGTCAGTTTTCGCGGTCAGCTTGTCCAGCCCGAGGCCGAGGGTGTCGAAGGTAACGCCGGTGATGCTCAGCTTCGACTTACCGGTTTCGTTGAAGGTCAGAGCAAGCGTGTCACCATTCAGCAGGTTGACGCCATTGAACGACGAGTCTGCAGCGGTGGTCTTGATCTGGTCCATGACCGTGTTGTACTGCGCAACCAGGCCCGCACGAGTGTTCTGCGCGTTGGCGTCTTCCACGGGAGCAGAAGCCGTCTTGCCGTTGAACGCGTTGCCCGTCCCGGTCACCGCCGTCCCGCCGAGCGTACCGATGGTCTTCGAAGCGTAGTCATTGGTCGTGGTGATGGTGAGCACACCATCGGAGCCGAGCGAGGCCATCATGTTGTTCTTGGCCAGCTCGGTGTTCAACTGGTCAAGGGTTTTGACTTGGCCGTCCGCGCTACCAAACGTGATATTGGTCGTCGCGCCGCCGCCCGTCGGCTGAATTGTGAGCGTCTGGCCCGACAGCCCGCCCGTGGTGGAGGCTGGGATAAGATCGGCGCCGTTGGTGGTCGTGGTGGAAGCAGCGAAACCGCCTTTGTTCGTCGTTCCTGCAGCGACGTCGAAATTCGACGCAACGCCCGTCGCCGAATTTGTCAGAACAATTTTGCCGTCTGCCGACTTGGTGGCGGTGATCGTTTTGCTCGCAGCAGTCAAAGCGCCATTGATCTTCTCAATGGCTTCATCGATCGTATATTTGCCACCGGCGGTGTCCGCGATATCGGTTGTGCCGTTCGATGCCTTGCCGTCGAATGTCACGACCGTGCCGTCGATCGTCAGCGTATCATTGTTCGCTGGCGTTGCGGTGTCGGCCGTAAATTCAGCGCCAGCATACACGGCCGCTGCGGTCGTCGAACCAGAAGCAGCGGGCGTTTCCGGCACAGTCGTGCCGCCCAGCAGATTGTCAGCGGTGGCGCCGGGGATGATCGCGCTCTTGACCTGCGATTTGGTCGAGTAGCCAGTGGTAGCCTGCAGCGCCTGGTTGGCAATCGACTTGGCCGAGTCAACCAGCTTCTGCAGCGAAGTAATGCCGGTGTTGGCAGCCTGGAGGATCTGCACGCCGTTGCCGATGCCATCAAGCAGATTGTTGATGTCGCTGGCGCGGTTGTTCAGGCCCTGAGCGGTGAAGAAGTTGGTGGGATTGTCGAGCGCCGAGTTGACCTTGTTACCGGTCGAAAGGCGGCTCTGGGTGGTGGAGAGAAGATCCGCAGTCGACTGCAAGGAAAGCAGGTTCTGACGGACGGATGCACTGAGGGTAATGCCGGACATGTTTGAAACCTTCTGTTCAAAACGATCGCCAAATTCTTTTGGCTGTCCGCGAACATCGCCGGCAAACTCTAATAAGTGATGAAGGTGGTATTAGAAACTCGGAACGTTCCAGACAAAATGCCGATCGATCGCTCAATGATTAACAAATTTGCACCAAAATCGTGCGTGTTGTTGCTTGAGGAAACGGACAGAAGCGCGTTATTCTTCGCGACCCAATGAGCTCTCAGACAGCATTTTGCTGGCGAACTTCCTGAGAGCGTTAGTTTTCTTAACAATTGGTACTGCAAGATGCGAATTGAACATTATCGATCCGCAACAGGGAGTATCCAACGTGTAAATGCGGGGCTCGCTCTGGAGGGAAGCGCCGAACTGGACCTTATGTTCTAGACTAGCCGGGCGGTCGATGACGCGCCACGCAAGATCAGCGGCCACGATTGCCACCGCAAAATCAGCGCAGCTCGACTTTCGGGCGCCTTGCGATGCGGAAGCGATGATCTAGCCTGCTCTCGATGCGATCGAATGCGACATTGGCGCTGTGTCGGTGCCTGTGCGATTACTGCCATCTGCAGGCACACTTCTTCGCCGCCACGAAGCCACCTTGCCTGACGTTGCCACGATCATCCAGCGGGTCTTATTTGACGAAGCTGCGTTTGAGAACGCGTCGCCCGAATGCTGATAATCTTCTGACCACATGGCATAGCCAGCGTCCCATTTTGCGCGGGACTTCAGGCTTTTGAACGTCGCGCAACCAGGTCTGCTGGGCATTCGGACGGAGGTTCGGATTGTGCTGCCGGTAGCCTCGATCCGCTAGGGCGGGCCCTAGTCGCCCTAATGCCAAGCTGATAACGACTGGCACTCGATCTGCATCTGCGCGCTGTTCAATCGTTGAAGCGAGCTTCGCCATGGAAGGCGTTTTCCAATCCACAACTTGCTTCGGCAGAGCATCGTATAGGCAAAGGCAAGGCTGCGCGCCGTACATTTGATGGCGACTGCTAAGCTTGACGCAGTACCAGGTCGCATCGGTGTAACTTTCGGGGCTTTCAGGGAGCTCTCCACTCCGAATAAATTCGTAGATGTCAGGAACTTGAATCATCGTCATTCCGGTGCAGAAAAACCTCAATCGAAAAATCGGCCTTGACGTTTAAGTCGACTGAACGCCCGCTTCTGGCTCCTGTTCGGCCCCCCTGCTCTTGACGAGTCCTTTAATGGCAACGATGGCTTGGTTCAGTAGCGGCGTCGGCAGATGGACGCCGTGTTTAACAAGCTCAGACGCCAGTTCGCTTGCCCCCCGAAGCTTCAGCCCCAATTCACGCCGCGCTTCATTCTCATCGATCTGTTGGACACCGCCGAATGAAGGGATCTGCCACAGTCCGTACATGATCCCATGCGCGAATTGCAGCGCCGCATGATCGGCATACTTGTAGGCAGGGTCACTCGCGTCCACCTCACACATCGACTGCAAATCCCGGCGCAGCCGCTTTTCCAATTCGTTCAATTCATCTTGTGACGTCATCTTTATGCGATCTCCTTGATGGAGGTCGTACTATCAAAGACGCCCTAACAAAGCGGGCTGCGAATGTCTAAAAACTGCGCCAATTGACGGCATCTTTCATTATTTCTGTGTGCTTTATAGGGACATCTGACTCGGCGAAAGCAACTATCGAATCATGAAGTTCACCCCAGGCATAAAGCAGATCTACGCAGTCATTACTCTTGTGTTCGTCGTCATTGCACTGGGCTATCCGACAGCTTTCGTTGTTCACCACGGTTGGCAACCCGCTGCATGGCCAGCGGAGCTTAACAAAGTCGACGCTACTGCGTGGTTCGACGGATTTCTCAAGTGGGGTCTGAACGTTCCGCAGATCGTCACGGCTTATTGGCACATGGCGAGAGGTGAGGCTCCGGCGTTCTCGGGTGGTGGCTCAACCGAATTCAAAGCAATCGCGAGTCTCCTCCTCTTCTTCTGTGCAACAATATTGCTCAACGGAAAAATTCAGTCGATCCGCGATCGGAGCGGGATCTATGGCGACGCTCAGTGGTCGTCCTCGGATGTTGTCGCAAGCCTGATTCAAGGTCTTGAGATCGGGATCGATCCCATGACGCAAAAGGCCGTTCGGATACAAGTCGAGGGCAACCTCCTGACGATTGCCCCGCCTCGGACGGGCAAGACCGGTGGCTTCATCATTCCAAATCTCGCTTTTCCGGATGTTGGCGCGTGGGCGGGACCTGCAGTCGTGATCGACCCCAAGGGCGATGCGCACCGAGCGCTCAAGCGGCGACGGGTCTCGATGGGCCGTGTCGTCCGGTGTTTGGACCCCCTGGGACTAGCCGGTGGAGATGACCGCTGGAATCCGCTTCTCCACGTTGATCCAAACAATATCCTTTATCTGCAAACGATGGCGCTCGCCTTGCTCCCGCCCGCAAAGGACGTCACTGACGCCAATTACTTCCAAAGCCGGGCAAGCGATCTCATTGTTGCTGCGATCCTCGCCACAATCCGAAATGGCAGAGCCGATGCGGTCGGTGCCGCCGAGTTACTGATGCATCCCGATCGACTGCTGGCAGCATTGAACAATGCGCTCGATCACCCCTCCCTAGCAGCGGCGTCAATCCTCGAGATGGATTCCAAATCACGCGACAGCATCACGTCGACCGCACAGCAGGCCACCCAGTGGCTACGCGATAGCCGGATGCAGCGTATCGTCCAAGACCATACATTCGACCTGTCGGATCTTGCCGAAGGTCATGTCGATCTGTTCATTGTTCTGCCTGCCGGCGACGAAAAGAAAATTCTCGCGCCATATGTGCGATGGTTATTGGCTGACTTGTTCGCCTCTGTCCGCACCCATCGCCCTACTGAGCGGATTATCGCATTTATCGACGAGGCCTTCGTTCTTGGCAGATTTGACGCTATCCTAACCGGTGTCGGTGAGTTGCCAGGTTATGGCCTTTCTCTTTGGACATTCTGGCAGTCTCGCTCGCAGCTTGTTGAAACCTATAACCAGAACGGAGCCGACACGCTGATTGCCACTGCCGAGATGACCAATCTGTTCAACATTCCGGCGGCTCTTCCCGATGAAAACGAGCACTGGTCGAAAGCCATCGGGACCTTCACGGGCATCAAAACCACCACCACGACAGATGCAAAAACCGGGAAAGTGTCGGAGACGAAAGCGGCGGAGCCGCTCCGATTGGTGCCGGCATCGGATATTCGAAAGGTCCTTCAGCGAAGCCAAGTCGTATTCCTCAATAGCCCGTCGCACCCTCCCCATCCGTTAAAGTTGAACAAGACGATTGCCGATCGAGACCCTCGCTTCCAAGCACTCGTCGACTTCCAAGCTCCGGTCGGCAAAACCGGTTGATCCCGGCGTGTGCCCCTTATTCCACGGCAACTTTCGCCGTGGCATATCCCTGATTTGGAATCCAATTGCGAAGTAGGAAAGATCCATCAAAATTCTTGATCAGATCAAGGCGCGTCCCGGGAGCGATCCGCTGCTGAACGACTTCCCCCGTCGGCATTCTCCATTCGACAGAAATCCCGTTCGGGATCGCTATCGTCCGGGCGGTATTGAGCCAACTCAGGTATCCCGCCGCGCCCAGAGGGGTAACGATGACAAATCCATAGAAGATCACAACCGATCGACGCAATCCCCACCAGCGGAGCGCGCGCATGGCATTGCTTACGCGCCAATTGAGAGACCAAAATAGAGGCGCCCGCATATCGACACGAAGCGATTTACGCAGTTTTTGCCGATCCGCGATCGACAAATCTGGATCTTCGAACGCTTTGAGGCGCTCGGCCGCTGGCCGATTGAGCCATTCGGATAAGCGCGTTTGGCTGAGCTTGGCAACTTTACTGTTGGCTTTTGCGAAACGAGCTTGCGCGTCCCGGAACTTGGCTCTGAGTTGGGCGCGTCGGCCGGTCATCCGACCAGCCACTCTGCGGCTGGACGCACCGCTTCCATCGCATCCGTTCGGAAACGTTCGAGATCACGGTGAATGCGCAGTGCCGGCCCGATACCGTACTTTGCGCGCAACTCTGTGGGATCGATCCGCCCTATGCTGGCGAGGCCCCCAGCTTGGAGAATCTCGTCGGCCCCATTTTCGAGTATCTGATGGTCGAAGGACGTCAACGCATCGACCTGGCAATGTGCTTTGAGCCAATCGGCTGGTACATTTTCATGCAGGCGGTTTTCAATGAGAAATTGTGCGGCCGCCCACGGTTTCGATACCGCCAGAATTGAGGAGGCTGCGGCCATCGCTGCATGTTCTGCAGTTACGACTGCACAAATGCCGAACTCGGATCCGCTTTTTGCCAATACTGGCGCTATATCCGAAATCACACTTAGGAGCGTCAGCGACGTGTTCGCTCCGACATCGACAATCGTCGCGATTTTCGAAGATTCGAGCTCGGTCAGAAGCGCATCAAATTCGGAGCGGGCAGCCTTTCCGCCAGATCGCTCGATGGCCTCGCGGTCGGCACGCATCTTGAAAAAAGTAACCCGGTCGCCGAGTTCGATCATGCGGGCGCTGGAGTCAATTTCAATGATCGGGGCGCCGTCGATGGCCTCCGCCAATGCACGCGCGAAAACCGTCTTACCGACGCCGCCTTTTTCTTGTGTGACAAAAAGTATGCGCGGCATCGTTTTATTCCTTTTTCAAAATCGACTGCAATTTTTCGAAAGCCGCGGCGCGAAGGTCGTGCTCGCTCGCCGCTGGCTCGACTGGGGTGCTAGAGCTGGAAAGCGCAACCGCGTCTTGCAAAAGCCGCGGCTTAACCCGCTCCACCTCGATCGTCGCCACGGTATCCCCTCGAGGGCGGGCGTTTTTCTCCGACCTTCGACGGTCTTGGCTCTCGATCTGATTGACCAACGCCGTCAAGCGATGCGTGGTGATCGGCACCCGATCTTTGCCTTGAACAACGCCTTGTTTGGCGAGTGCGTCTGCGATTGCCGACCACGCCACGCCGTCGTTGCGAAGTTCGTAAATGATGGGAAGAGCGGCGCGAACCGCGGATGTCGTGCCTATTGTCTCCCGCCCAGGCGCAGCGAGACGCGCCTGCTGAAGGCGTTTGGCGTCACTACGGAGTTTCTTTGGATCAAGAGGCATCCGGGCCTCTATATGCCCGTTAGCAACGAACTAGCCAGTGCTAGTCGTGCTAGTGGATACTAGTCATTTAACTAGTTTGAGATCATTTATTTCAGATTCCACACCATACGCACTAAAATGCTTAAGGTCATTTTGCGGACAATCGAACGGGCGCTTGCAGCTCCCGCGAAGTGGTGCGACCCGTTCGCGATCGCCAATTTGGAGATCGCTGTGCCAACCGTGCAATACACCGTCTCTCTCGACAAAGTCTTAGCTGACCGCATTGATCATGCGGCAGGAAAAGCCGGAATGACCGGCTCTGCCTTCGTCGCTGAATGTGTCGTCCAAAACTTCGAAACGACCTCCCGGTTTCTTTTTCTGATTGATCGTATGGAGCTTGTCGACCAAGGATTGATCGATCTTGCGACTTTCGTTGGAGAGGCTCTCTCAGGCAACGTCCACTCCAATGCGTCCGAGAGTGGTTCGTCGCACACATCGGCAGAGTGATGACGGCCTCCCTCCATGCGCTGTCAACTGGGAGAGACGCTGGCCTCTACTACGTCAACGACCCCCAGCGTGAGAGCCGCCCTCACCGACGAGACGAGTATTACTCAAAAGACGGTAACGGTTTCTGGTGGACCACGGGTGAGAGCGTCGTTCGAAATGGGAAACCCATCGATCGAGACAGTTTCCGCGACCTATGTGCCGGGATAGATCCGCGAAATGGTAAAGGCCTCGTTCGGGCGTCCGGCGCTTCGCATCGTGCAGGTTGGGATTTCACATTTTCAGCCCCCAAGAGTGTCTCGATTCTCTGGATGGCCGGAGATCAGGTCCAAAGAAATCAGATTGTCCAACTTCATAGGGGGGCTGTAGACCGCGCCCTGCACCTATTCGCAACCGAGCGACTCCTTGATGTTCGCCTGGGACAAGGCGGTTATATCCGCCAAGCTCCAACCGACATCATTGTCGGCCGCTTTCCTCATTTCACCTCTCGAGAGGGTGATTGCAATCTTCACGAGCACTGTGTTCTTATAAACGTCCTTGGTTGTCGGGACGGCAAATGGCGCACTGCCGAGACCGAACGTGCTTTCGCAAACCTTCTGGTTCTAGGCGCTGCCTATCGAGCGGAACTCGCCAGCGGGCTATGTCGAATGGGCTTTCATCTCCGTGAAGCCGGCCGAGGGCAGTTTGAAATTGCAGGAATTCCTGAAAGCCTGATCAAGCAGTTCTCAAAGCGATCGGCTCAAATAGAAAAGGAAGTGGGGCGCGACGCAAGCACACTGCAGAAAGGTGTTGCTACATTGGCAACAAGAGCGTCGAAGGAAGAAGTCCCCATCGGCGTCGCGCTCGAGGAGCGATGGAAACAAGAGCTAAGCCAAACCCGAGCCGCGCCTTGGGAAAATGCGCTTTCGTTTCGCCCGCGCTTCACGCCATTTCCCGAGCCAGAATTCACCCTCGATCCTGCGCCAATTGAGAGCGACGGGCCAGTGTCAAAAGCCGCGTCAGAACGCTTCCGACATCAGAGCGTCATCGAGCGAAAAGACCTGCTTAGAGATGCGTTCGTCAATGCCACATGGGAGGCAAAGAACGTTGACGACGTTTTCGTTGAGCTCACCTCGATTGAAGAACGCGGCCAGATGATAGCACTCGCCGGCACGCAACACGCCTCTTGTTGGACAAGTCCAATCATTGCAGAGAAAGAGGCCAGCCTCCTGCGTTCTGCTGACAGACATCACGAGCGCGAATGGCTTGACCCGGACCACGTCACCAACGCGATAGTACAAGCTGAACACCTTTCTGAGGAGCAAGCGGCCGCCATACGTCTCGCCTGCGGCCGTGATGGCGTGACTATCTGCGAAGCTGCGGCGGGAACGGGCAAGACAACACTTGCGCGCGTCATTGTCAAAGCGGCGCATCACTCCGGTTTAGAGATTTTAGGGCTCGCTCCGACCTGGGTGGCGGCTGATGAACTTTCGCGATCGACAAAAATATCGTCGCAATCAATCGCTAAGTGGCGATTTGACAACCGACGAGGAGATACAAAAGCTCTGACGAGCAATAACCTCATCATCATCGATGAGGTGAGCCTCTGCGGCATGAATGACCTTGAGGACGTTTTGCGTAAAGCTGCCGAAGCCAAAGCAAAGGTCATTTGCCTTGGTGACCGACGACAGCTTGAAGCCGTTGCTAACGGCAATCCGCTCAAAGCACTTCACGAAATCACGAAACGATCGGCGACCATGTCCGAGGTCCGTCGTCAGCATGTCGGCTGGCAACGCTCTGCATCAATACTCATGGCAAAAGGTGACGTCGCGTCGGGTCTGAGAGCCTACGCTCGAAACGGCAAAGTGAAGCTCATTGCTGGCGACAAGAATGTGCACGCACAGGCAATTCAGTATTGGAGCGAGTGGCGGGCGCAATTCGGAGATGACGTCATTCTCGTCACTCGACGAAACGTCGATGCAAACAGTCTTAACCAAGCGGCGCGATCAGTTCTACGTGCAGAAGGGAGACTGCTCGGGCCTGACGTCACTGTCGAGGCTGTCGATAGAGAGAAAAGGCGCACGACAATTGCAATAGCACGAGGCGATCGCATTCGCTTCAGCGAGAATTTGCCTATGTTTGGGATTAGGAATGGCACGCGGGGCACGATCTTGGAGATAGAAGCCGACAAGTCGGATCCGAGCATGTCTATTCAGCTCGAAGATGGAACCTTGATCAATCAGGTGTGGTCGGCCCTGGCAAGGGATCAGTTTGGTACACGTTCTCCGCCCCGGGTGAGCCTCGCTTATGCTGGCACAGCCTATTCCGTCCAAGGTCGCACAGCGTCCGCTGCGATTTTGGTCGTGACGAAAGCAACTGATGCCAGGGAAATCTATGTCGGACTCACGAGGCATCAACGGGATGCTATCCTTATTGCCGAACGAGATCGCCTTCTTTCTGCTGGCATAGCCCGCCAATCATCCATCGCCGTTTTATCGGATCAAACGATGGCTCTCGAGCAACTGTACTCCGAGGCAAGTCGCTACTCGGAGAAAGCAAACGTCGTTGACTATGTTCGATCACGGCCGGAATTCATCAGGACCGGTATCGTCGATCTGCATATCGCGAGAAAATTGCTCGATCTGCCGAGCATCGCTCGAGCGGCGCGATCGGTCGCTATGCATTCCTCGCTTCGAGAGATAATTGGCACGCGTATCAGGGCGAATGAGGATGTCACTAGGGCCGGCGCGCAGCGATCGGCGATGTCGCGCCAATTCGATAAATTCATCTCTACACTGACGCGCAAACTTCGGCGCATACGGGCAAAGGGAGCTGAGATCGCCCACAACATTCAGCGATCATATGACGTAACGCGCTGATGGCTGCTACATTCACGCAGTCACAGGATTTTACACCCATCACGTAGTAAATGTCGAATTTCCCGGCCAACGACCGCCTTCGCTGCGGCCTTAACAACTTTCATTTTCGGATCTACTATCCTGTCCAAGCATTCAGGGAGGCGCACATGAGTCCCGAAGGTTGGCATCAGCATATTCACCTTCCATCTAACATGGAACATGTGGCGCTCGACAGATGGGATGCTTTCCTCTGGGTTGTATTTGCGTTTATCCCTCACGCACAGATCCGAAAGCACATGTGGCCGGCCAACGATGATTGGCTACTCGACCTCAAATAAATTCCGAGAGCGCACAGCGCATTCCATGAGAGAGAAAATGGCCATCCTGGCCACTTCACTCCTCCCCGACCAGTTTTGCCCAGACGTACTTCCCATTGCGGGCCTATCTCGTCGTTGTTGTTGATCGAGCAGGCCCAGTAGACTGCCCCATCGCAGTTGACATCTGATACCCCCCTCAAGGTCGCCCGTTTGACTTCAATCGCAGCTGCCTTGCTTGACGTATGGTTTTATGTTGCCGGTCCTTTCATGATCGATCCGGAATGAACCGCGTGTTCGATACTGGGCAACTTCGCTGCGCTGGATATGGAGCCGTCGGCAGAATCAGCTATATTGAAATGACTTTGCAGTGCGGCACCGACTGATTGATCCCCCTGTCGATTTTTTGCCAATTTCATTGCCGGCCCCGCTCTTTTGGGGCCGATTTTTTGATCGAAAGCGGATGTAAACCGTTTCTGGAGTCTATTTCATTCCTTCGGTGTTAGCCCGCCACATGGTGGCAAACAATCGCCAAACAGAGCGCAACGTCGTCCAGGCGACTCAGGAACTCGCTTACGTGAAGCTGCTAAACCTCTCTGTGATTAACGCCAAAAATCTGGTGAATGCGGCGCAATACATCAGCAACTAAGTTAGGGCGAGCGTGATTGAAATCCGATGTGACGAATGCGACGACGTGATGGATCAGATTGGGCGCGGACCTTTGAAGGCGGGCAAAGACCTCGTTACATATCGCTGCCGCCTCTGCGCTGGGGTCAAAAAGGTTGAAAGAGATACACGATTTTTGGACTAGAAATTTTCCCTCGACAGCAATTTCAAAAGAAAACTGTCACATGAGCGACCATCTGAGTCTGCTTAAGGCTCGGTTCTGCAGAGCAGTTTTAGTTACCGCGGAACGCAGCAGCCTTGTTGAAGCACGCCGTCTGATCGAAGCCTTGAGCAGCGAACCGTTGACAAGCGGCACGACAAGAGTAGTCGCGACTGCCGAACGAGACGCTTTGGCCGCTATACTTTTATTGTCGGAGCGTTTCAATGATCGAACCGCGGCTATAGTTCAAAGAGAGTGGCAAGTCGCGACGATTGCTGTACTGCGCTGGATTCAATCCGCGAGTTAGCCTGGCTGACTTCATCAAGTTTCTTTGGCTGTAAGCCCCCAACGCCAGCGGTAGGTCTAATGGCGGGAGACTGTTACCCGCTAATCGGTCGAAGCTTCAAAACGGTCGGCGCCCGACAAAAGTTAGAGTTTGCGCTTCAATGCTGCTCAATTAAAGCTCCAGACCAATGCCACCGCATTCTAGTAAACCCGGCGAGAAATGGTGAAGCTAAGATTGGTAGATCACATTGGAACAGACTCGGGCATTCACTGAATCATGCTTCGGCAAGATCGACCAATACTTCGGCACTGTGGGGGCAACGGCGTCACTGTTATCAGTCCTTAAGCGAGTGGCATACTTTTGCGCGTCAATGCCAGTTTCTGTCCTCCCGTTCTCTGCAATTAGATTAGGGGAGAACAAAGATCCAGAGAAATCCATCCAGGTATGCTCACTGGCGATAACAAATATGGGTCCGAGTCAGGAGCGGTCAGCATATTGACGACCGAGCCACCAATACTTCACAACCCTCCTCAAATATTTCGAGGCTGGATTAACATTCAGCAGCAAAAGTGGGCTCGATGAAACCGCAATTTATTCCCCCCTTCCCTGAGCGTTTTCCATCTCCACCTCCAGAATGGAAGCGTTTGCTTGTTGGCCGCAAGAATTTTCTTGCAATGTGGGAGGAAGAAGCGTTCGAGCTGGAATTTTCGTCAGCTCAGGTATTTTGTCGGAAGACTTTTTTATGCAATAGCCCAGATTCGGTGCAATTCGCATTTAGCAAGCATAATGCAAGTTTTGAACGCAAAGCGCCGCAGATGCGGTTTGCGCTGAAACCACTACTTGGGAACGGGCTTTTTATCAGCGATGGGACCACATGGAAGGCGCGGCGTCGTACAGTGGCGCCAATCATTCATGGCAGCAGGCTGCCACTTTTCGCCGATATGATGGTCGACGCCGCAAGCGAATTGGGACAGACATGGCGTTCGCGAATGTCAGGCGTGGGCTACGTTGGCCCTAGCGTACAGCTCGACATGCTGGCGGAGATGGCTCACCTCACTGCCAACATCATTTCGCGAACCGTTTTTGGAAACGAATTGGCGCCAGAATTTTCTGAGGAGATCGTCGCCGGATTCAGCGAGTATCAGGCGGTGATCGGGCAGATCGACCCGATCTCGCTGCTCGGCTTCCCCGACTGGTTTCCGAGATATTATCGTCCGGCAGTTCATCGGACGAGCGAGCGCATTCACGGTGTAATCGGTCGCATTATCGATGACATAAAGGCACGCCGTAGTGTTGATGACAGCTCCTTGATCGGGCAATTGTTGGATGCCCGCGACGAGAATGGGCAGCCACTTAGCCGCGAGGCGATCCGCGATGAGGCCGCCGTGCTCTTCATGGCAGGCCATGAGACGACGGCGAACAGTCTCGCATGGCTTTGGTTCATTCTCTCGCAAATGCCGCAGCATGATACTGCGCTACAGAGCGAGCTCGCGATGGTGTTGAAAGGTCGACAGCCGACCTTGGCAGATGTGCCAAAGCTGGAATTTACACGCGCCGTTATCGAAGAGACGCTTCGACTATACCCGCCTGTTCCTATCTTGCCGCGTGAGGCGCTTCACGACGAGGAATTTGAAGGTGAAGCCATCCCGCGCGGTTCACTCATTTTTGTCGTCCCATGGCTGCTCCATCGTCACAAAAAGCTGTGGGACTATCCCGACCATTTCATTCCAGAACGATTTTTGGGAGAGCGCGCAAGACAGATCTCGAAATTTGCCTACGTGCCGTTCAGCGTTGGGCCACGCGTGTGCGCCGGTATGACTTTCGCTTTGACGGAGTCAATCCTATGCGTGGCGACACTGGCGCAGAAATTTTCGATGAAGCTCACGCCCGGACATGTGGTCGAGCCGGTTTGCCGTCTGACGCTCCGGCCCGCGGGCGGTTTGCCGATGATCGTGTCGTCGCGCGATGCGGCGCCGTCCGCATGACGTCTTCGCCGACAGCACCGCCGTTGCGCTGGCTTGTGGGGACCCCCGCGCAGAAGGCCGCCGCGCGAAACTATTGGATTCGAGATCCAGTCGTCGGGGCGCTCGAATACCTGATTCACTACTCGGTGCGAGCGCTGCCTATCGGTCTTGGCTCTTGGCTGGGCGCGATCGTCTCAAAAGGTACTCGCCATCTCTACCCGCATAGCGAGGTCCGGGCGCGATTGGTCTGGAATACGTTACACCCGGACAGATCGGACCCCACTTCAGTCACCACTGCGATGGATCGGCTGTGGCGCAATGTCAGCCGCACCATGTTTGAGTATTCATTCCTCGATCGCCTTTGGAGGGCTGGCCGCATCCGGGTCACGGGAGGCGATGTGCTCGACCGCGCGCGCGATACGGGACGTCCAATATTGGTGGCGGTCGTCCACCTCGGTAATTGGGAAGTCGTGCTTGCCGCCGGTGTCGCGCTCGGACATCAGGGATCAGGAATCTACCTTGCGCCGGAGAACCGGTTCGAGCATGCGCTGGTAAAGACCGCGCGGACACGCTACGGCGCACGTTTTGTCGCCGCAGGGCCAAGCAGCATCCGAAAAGCAGTTGCAGAACTGAAAGAAAGGGCTGGACCATTCATCATCTTCGTCGATGAGGAAGCAAGAGGACGCGTGCAGGCACCGGCCTTCGGCCGACAACTCAACGCCGATTCCAACATCGGTTATGTGGCGCGTCTGGCTAATCTCACCAATGCCGTTGTTGTGCCTGCCTATTGCGTCCGACAAGGGGACAGCGCGCGGTTCGAAGTGCATTTTCTAGAGCCGGTTGCCATAGAGAAAACGCGAGACAAGGAGGCAGATCTGCAGAACAATATGCAGCGGCTGAACGCTGTGTTTGAACCAGTGGTCCGAGCGCATATCGACCAGTGGTTTTATGCGTTGGATCTGGACCTTAACTCCTAAAACGCGGACTACTTTGAATCTGTCACATCGAAGCGAAACCAGCGTTCAGTGAATTGACGTACACGGTCGGGCATGACGCCGCCGAGCCACGTGATAAAAGCTAGGAATGTCGGGAACGCGATGACCGATTGGTCGCGGCGAAGACCGTGGAGGATGAGTTCGGCGGCTTTCTCAGCCGAAACTTCGAATGGGCGTGGCCCGATTTCGCGCGCGGCCATGGGAGTCGCGACATAGCCCGGGCAAATCACGCTCACCTTAACACCGTGGCCGCGGAGTCCAGAGCGGAGCGCGAGACCATAACGGAGGATCGCGGCCTTGCTCGCGCTATAGCTCGGGGCATCGGTCACCGGCACGAAGCCGGCAATCGATGACACGATGGCAATCTGCCCCGCCCTCCGCGCGATCATGGCTCCGAGCAATGGCTGGATTGTATTGACAACGCCGAAGATATTCGTTTCCAGCACCTCACGACTGGTGGCAGCGGTCTCGACAGCGCTGTGTGGCGACAAGCCACCGGTCACGCCGGCATTGGCGATCAGGAGGTCGACCGCCTGATCGCGGTCGAACGAGATCAGCCATTCATGCATGGCAGCTGGATCGCGTACGTCGATGGCACCGATCTCGACGATCGCGCCAGCGGCCTTGCAGATGCTCGCGGTCTCGATCAGCCGCTCGCGATCGCGCCCGAGAAGGGCGAGCGTGACGCCGGGCGCCGCGCAGGCTTGCGCAATCGCCCGCCCAATCCCGCTTGAGGCACCTGTCACAACGACACAGCGCGGAGTGGTAATATCGATGTGAGCAGTCAGTTTCAGTATCCGGGGACGCCGAGCGACTTCAGTAGCTCGGGCATTTTTGTGAGTTCTTCGGCGGTGACGTCGAGCGCCTTCTCGATGTCATCTTCGCCATGGGTCGCGTTCAGAAAGAAGCGCAGGCGCGCCGCCTTGGCGGGAACGGCCGGATACAACACCGGCATGACATTGACCCCGCGCCGCAGAAGAGCGTGGCTCAGTGCGACGGCCGGGATCGAGTCGCCGATAATGATCGGGCTGACCGCCGTCGGAATCTCGCGAGCCACAGTTAGCAGCCTCTTGGCACGCGCTCGTTCGTCGAAAAAGCGCGCACGGCTGTGCAATCTCGTAACCCGTTCGGGCTCCTTGTGCATAGTCTGCAGCGCGAAGTTCGCAGCGGCGGCGATCACTGGCGGCATGGCGACGCTGTAGACGAACACCGAGACTAGGCTCTTGATGTAATCAACGAGCTCCGCCGAGGTTGCGATATAACCGCCGCAGCCGGCCAACGTTTTCGACAGCGTTCCCATCCAGATATCGACATCGCGGGGATCGACGCCACAATGCTCGAAGCTGCCGGCACCGGTGGCGCCGATCACGCCGAGCGCATGCGCTTCATCGACCATTAGCCAGGCCGAATAACGCTTCTTCAGTTCGATCAAGCGCTTCAGGTCCGGGACGTCACCGTCCATACCGTACAGCCCCTCGACCACGATCAGAGCGCGACCGAATTTGCCGCGGTTGGCTTTGAGCAGGCGCTCGAGATCGTCGAGGTCGTTATGGGCAAAACTGCGGCGCGCTGCGCCCGATAGCACGCCGCCCATGGTCGCGCTGTTGTGGATGACTTGATCACAGATCAGGATGTCTTTCGGCCCCACCAACTGGCCGATGACGCCGAGATTGGTGGCATAGCCGCTGACAAGGACGACGCAGTCTTCCGATGCGTAGTGCGCCGCCAAATTGCGCTCTAGCTCGCGATGGATTTCGCGCTCGCCGGCGACGTGGCGGCTGCCGGTCGCGGATACGCCGTAGCGATCAATTGCGGCCTTGGCCACATCGGCGAGACGATCGTCCGCATTGAGTCCGAGATAGTCGTACGACGAGAAGTTGATAACCTCCTGCCCATCGATGACGGTACGGGATCCAGGGCGCCCGTCATGGGCTCGAAAGTAAGGCGATGACAGGCCGATCCGATCGCCGATCAAGCGCTCATATTTCAGCTCCGCGAAGCCGGGCAGCGTCCCATAGTTCAGCGAAGGAGCGTGGGCTCCTTCGAATTGTTGCTCCACCAACGCGGCCTGATGTCCTTTTTTGGCGGCAGCTGCCAACGACAAAAGATGACGCCGACCGTCCGGATTCAGTCGCCCATCGTCGCTCATGACGACAGCGCTCCCTCGGCATTCGCCGCAACCTCGATCGACCGGGTAAAGGCGGCGACGTCCTTCATGTCGACATGGCTGGTGTGATGGGCCGCGATCGCTGGCGAATGCGGATTGACGTCGGCATCGTCGTGGACATTCGCTTGCTCGATGATTTCCTCGACAAGTCCAGCGACCGTCAGTTCCGCCGAACTGCCGCTTAGCGCCAATTGGAGCCCGAAGCTCTCTTCAAGAGCCATGAACAGCTCGATCGACATCAGTGAATCCAGACCGAACTCGGCGAGCGGCTTGCGCGCCACGATGTCTTCAGCCTGGAACTGGAGAATTGCGACGAGATGCTTGGTGACGATTCGCATCACCGTGTCGCGTACGACCTCGATGTCGTCCTTCGTGACCATGGCTTTCAGATCGATCTTTTCGACTGCCGAAGCATCCACCCGCGAAATATTGGACAGCACGGCGAAAGTCGGCGATTTCAGCAGCGGCAGACGATCGGAATTAAACGCACCTTCATGTGCGGCGATGGTGATCACGGCGAGCGACGGATCGGCTCCGCACACCGCCAGCGCATCGCCCATCAAGTCGAGCGCCTCACGGGCCATCATGCCGCGCACGCCTCCGACCTTCTGCAGGTCGCCCTTCAGCCGCTTGGTGCGCGCGACCACGCCGACATCCGCGATCGGTCCCCAGCCGATGGCGAGCGAGGGCAGTCCGAGCTGGCGGCGCCTCCGGGCCAGACCTTCGAGGAAGGCATTGGCGGCCACATAGGCACCTTGTCCGGGATTGCCGAAAAGCGTCGTCACCGACGAATACATGACGAAGCAGTCGAGCTTCACACGGCGTGTGGCATAGTCGAGATTTATCGCGCCGTCGATCTTGGGCTTGAACACGCGATTCAACTGATCGGCGGTCATGTTGGCTATGGTAGAATCGTCGAGCACCATTGCCGAATGGAATACGCCGGCAAGCGGCGGCATGCGCTGCTCGATCGTAGCGAAAAGCTTGCCGACAGCATCGGCATCGGCCACGTCACAGCGCATCGCGAGGACCTTCACGCCGCGATCGACGAGCTCATCGACGAATCCCCGCGCCGTCTCAGAAGTGGCGCTGTTGCGGCCCACCAGCACGAGATGCTTGACCCCCCTGTCGGCAAGCCACCGCGCAGTTTCCATACCGAGGCCACTGAAAGCGCCGGTGACGAGATGGCTCTTAGCGGTACTGAGATGAAATTGCGGCTCCGACGCACGGACGCTCTCAGGAGGTGCCGGTTGCACGACGATCTTGCCGATATGGCCGGACTGCTGCATGAGCGTGAAGGCTGATGCGACATCCTCGCCAGAGAACAGCGAGAACGGCGGCGGATAGAACGTACCGTCGGCAAACTTCTCCATGATCTGGCCGAACAACTTGCGCGCCAGCGCGGGGCGCCCCGACATTAATTGGTCGAGATCGACGCCGAAATAGCTCAGATTTTTGCGGAACGGGCGGAGGCCGAGATTAGTATTGGCGACATAGTCGCGCTTGCCGAGCTCGACAAAGCGGCCGAATGGGGCGAGACAGGCTAGGCTTCGCTCCATCGCCTCACCTGCCAAGCTATTCAGAACCACATCGACGCCCTTGGACGCGAATGTGCGAACTTGATCAGCGAAATCGAGGGTGCGGGAATCCAGCACATGGTCGACGCCAAGGCTGCGGACGAAGGCGCGCTTGGCATCGCTGCCGGCTGTGGCGATAATATTTGCCTTGCGCGCCATCGCGATCTGAATGGCCGCGAGACCGACGGCGCCGGCGGCGCCATGGATCAACACCCACTCATCGGCTTCCAGACGGGCCAGCGTATCGAGACCATACCAGGCCGTTAGAAATGCGACGGGAATTGTAGCTGCTGCGGTGGTCGAGATGTGATCCGGGAGCAGCACCGTCTGATCGGTGGGCACCGTGACGTAGCTGGAGAAGGCAAAGCTCGCGAAGGCGGCCACACGGTCGCCCTTTTTGAAGCGGGTAACGCCCGGGCCAATATCGGCCACAACACCCGCGCATTCGAGACCCAGCGCAGCGCCAGTCAATCCGTCTTCCAGGATGTCGTCGGGCAAGAGGCCCATGGAATACATCAGGTCACGAAAATTCAGGCCAGTGGCCTGAACCGCGATCTCGATCTGGCCCGGGCCCGGGCGGCCCCGCTCGACCGGCAGCCATTCGACACGCTGATAGACGTTGTGCTTGCGCTCGAGCCGCACCGCGGTGGCTGGCACCGCATCGATGCCGTCGATGGCGCTGCTGGCGCTGCGAACTCGCACCGCGCGCATGCTCGACTGGTCGATTTGGAATTCGGTCTCGCTCGAATTCGAGATGATGATCTCAGCAAGTCGTTGCGACACCACATCGATCGGGCAGCCCGTCACCACATCGATCTTGCACACATGCACATTGGGGAATTCATTCGCCAGCGTGCGGGCGAAGGCCCAGATGGCGGTGGCGATCGGGCGGATCGCGCCATGATCGGAGGCAAGCGCGCCTTCGGTGACCAGGAACAACCGCGACGGCGTTGAGCCGAGGCGCATGGCGCAAGACCTCTGGTCGAGGCACCATTTGCGCAGGCGATCGAGATCGCTGGCGTGCTCATTGTCGGCGGAAAACACTTGGATCAGCGCATCGCCTGCCGCCGCCGGCAGCGTCGTCCCAGGCGCGCCGATGCCAAACACCACGGCAAGGCCGGCATCCTCCAACCGGCGTTCCAACAAGGCGAGAAGCTCGGCCTTGTGGCGCTCGATCGGGCCAAAGACGATGATAGCGGCGCGGTCGTCGGCGAGCACGTCGGGCGTTGAGCTTCTAGCGGCCGGCGCTGGCGTCTTGGCTACCAACAGACGACCGCCATCGATGTCAATCGATTGGACGGCGGCAAAGCTGCGGCCCTGTAGGGCGTCGAGCCAGCTCGCTCCCTCAATCGTGGGTCGATAATAGCGCTGGCGGCCATCGCCATCGGCGAGCGACGCGAAATGGAACACCATGTCGCGGAACAGCGAGTCCGATAACGCGACTGCGGCCAGCACGCCGTTTGGCGCGAGGAGATCAACGATATCATCGACGGCGATTTCCGGTGGCAGGCGGCTGAGCCCATCATCGGCCAGAATCACGTCAAACTGGCTGCCCGGCGCCGGAAACGCTTCTAGCAGCGTCGCGGCGTGGGAACGGCCGAACGCTGTCGTAACCGCCTCGCGGCGGCGGAACTCCGGCTCGAAAATGGAGAGATGTGCATGCAGCCCGTCGAGCGGCCGCAAGCGCTCGGAGCTACCGATCTGAAGGATGCGGAGCGCCGTGCCCCGGCCCGCAGCGACGCGGATGCGGCCGAGCAGCAAAGACAGATGATCGCCATGCGGATTGTGCCGCACGTAGAAATCGTAGGCCAGCGCCGAGAGCGGTTTGACCGCGTCGAGGCCCTCCCCGGCCCTAAGCCGCTCGACCAAAGTGGAAATCTCGGCGGCCACCAAGATTTCGCCCGCGAGTTCCGGATGTTCGCGCACGATCGTCGTCAGGATCGACTGCGCCGTAGGCAAGTCTGCCGGACGCTCGATCCGCCAGGCGCCGTCGTCCGGTTGGCACAGACATGCGGCAGCCAATGACGTCAAGCTGCGTGTCAACCAGCCTTTTAGATGCTCCGGCCAACGCTGCATCGCCACCAAGAGCTGGACATCAAGCTTGTCGTCGGTCGCCAATGCTGCGGCGATCTCATAGGCCGCCACCGTACTCCAGGCTTCCAGCAGCTCTACACCTTCGCTGTCGCGGTCCGTCACATCGCCTCGGTAGTCGCTTCGTACCACCGCGACAACGTCGTCCACCGACATCGGCACTCCCGTGGAGCCGACCCAGGTGCCGTCAAGCGGCTCGGCCCGCTCGATCAGGGAGACGCTCTGCAGCACCGTCGGACGACGGACCGGCACGGCCTGACAGCGCACGCCGATCAGCGTGGCCACCGGCTCGTGATCCGCGCCGATAATAGTGAGATCCACCAGAATGGTGCGCTCATTGCGGCTGCGTACAGTAATGCGGGCTTCGCGAACAAGAGTCTGCGGGCGCAGCAGATTGACCTCGTCCATTCGTACCGGGATGAACGCGACGCCGCGTTCCTCGGCTTTTAGGCTTGGAAACAATGCGATGACGCCTTGGGCGCAGCAGTCCATGCGAGCCGGATCGAGCCAGAACTCTTGAGCCACCGCTCCATCCGGTAGATGGACCGACAGATGCGCGTTGTCGTGGACAGTAATCCGCTCGACCTCGCCGAAGCGCGAGCTATAGTGTAGCCCGCAAGCATCTGCCGTGCGGTAGTGCTGATCCCGATCGATAACCTCGCCGAGATTTGGCCAATCGTCGAGTTGCACATCTTTAAACGCGCCCTTCGTGATCTTTCCGCGGGCATGCAACACCAGATTGGCGCCGGACAAGCGTGGGCGACTGAGCACCTCGACCAGACCCGTGGCCTGCGAGATCCGTGTCACTACCTCGCGCGTCTCGTCCTGTGACAATTCCAACGGTCGGAGCAGCTCGAGATCAAAAATGCGCAGATCGTCGGTGCCCAGCCACTGGCGACCGACGCTTAACAATATCTCGATAAAGCCAGTCCCGGGCAGAATAGCCTGACTGCCAAGCCGATGACCGGCGAGATCAGGATAGCGCTCGGTGTCGAGCAGAGCACTCCATTGCAGTACGTCCTGAGATACCCGCGCGCCGGTGAGCGGATGGTTTACTGCCGCCGTCCAGCCAACGCTTTCGATCGTGGGCACGACGCGATATTCCTGCTGCTGCCAAGGATAGAGCGGCAGTGCCACATCGCCATAGACGTCACGCCCGGCGATGGCAGCCAGATCGATGGACGCCCCCTTGGCGATCACCTTCGCCGCCAGTCTCAGCATCGGGTCGATCTCGTCGTCCTGATCTTGCTCTAGGGCGCTAAGATAGTGCTTTGCCGCTGCGCCATCCGGCAGGCTGGCCAAGATGTGCTTGGGCAGCATGCCGCGCGGGCCAATCTCCAAGAAAACCCGCGCGCCGAAATCGGCGGCCGCCAGCACCGCGGCACCGAACCGCACAGGCTCTCGCACATTGCGCCACCAGTAATGGCCGTCGACTTTCGCGCCATCGAACTCTTCACCGGTGACGGTAGAGATGAAAGGCGTGTTTGAAGAAGCGGAGGCGACGTCCGCCAGATCCGCCGCCAGCTGAATTTGGACCGGATCCATCAGCGAAGTGTGGAAGGGATAATCGAGATCGAGATCGAGCGCGGCAACGCCTTTGCGGCGCGCAAGGATAATCAAGGATTTTACCGCTGCCGGCGGACCGGCGACGGTCACCGCCTGCGGGCTGTTGAAGGCTGCGATTTCGAGGCCAGCGACCTCGTCGAGCAACGGTTGCAAAATGTCTGGCTGCGCCAGCACGGCCGCCATGCGGCCCTGTCCGCGTACGGTTTCCTGCGCCAAGCTGCGGAAGTGGATGACCCGCGTCGCTTCGGCGAGCGTCAGCGCGCCGCTGGCTTCGGCCGCCGCGACCTCGCCGACGCTATGGCCGAGATTCGCGACCGAATTGATGCCGAGCGCGCGCAGGGCAGCCGTCGCCGAGCTTTGAATGGCGAAGATCAGCGGTTGAGCGATACTGGTGAGGACAATCCTTTCGGCAAGATCGTCGGCGAACAGCTGCTCGATCAGCGACCAACCGGATAACTTTTGGAATAGGTCATCGATCGCACCAAAGCGGCTACGGAAGACATCGTTGAGGCGATAGGCCTTACGGCCCATGCCGACCCATTGACTGCCATTGCCGGAATAGACGAAGGCGATGGGCAACGGCGTTTCGACTGATTGATCGAGTACCAGCGCTGTATGCGGACTCTCTGCGGCTAAGGCATCTAGCGCCTCGACGACGACCTCGGCTCGCGAAGACGCAATCGCAAGGCGATGCGGCAGCAGATCGCGGCGATGCAGCGCTGCTGCAGCAACTGCCGCAGTTTGAGCATCGTCCATGCCCGCGATACGCGTGCGATAGTCGGCGGCAAGGTTGGCCAGCGCCGCCTTGCTGTGGGCGGAAATGGCAAAGACCGGGGCGCCCTGCGCAGGCGGCACTGGCGCTTCGGGAACGAAATTCGGCCCGGCGACAATGGCGTGGGCATTGGTGCCACCGAAACCGAATGAGTTGACGCCGGCATAAACCTGGCGGGGATCGCTTAGCGGCAGCGCCGCGGTGCAAACATCCAGATTGAGCGCATCAAAATCGATGTTCGGATTCGGCGCCAGATAGTTCACCACCGGCGGCAGCTCACCATGGCCGAGCGCGAGCATTGCTTTGATGACGCCGGCGATGCCTGAGGCCGCTTCGAGATGACCGATATTGGTTTTAATGGAGCCGATGGTGAGCGCCGAATGGGTGCGGCCGCTGCCGAGGCTGCGGCCGATGGCGCCGGCCTCGATGGGATCACCGGCCGGCGTGCCAGTTCCGTGAGCCTCGACAAAGGCGAGCTGGTCAGCATTGATACCGGCGGCAGTGTAAAGGGTCCGCAACAGCCGTTCCTGCGCATCACCAGAGGGTAGAGAGATGCCGTTAGTGCGCCCGTCGGAATTGACGTCGGATGCAACGATATGGCCGCGCCATGACTGGCCGCTTGCACGCGATGCATCGGACCGCATTAACACCAACACGGCGCCGCCTTCGGCGCGCACGAAGCCATCAGCGTCCTTGGAGAAGGCGCGGCACAGGCCAGTGGGCGACAGCATCGACGCCTGTGAGAATGAGATGAAGGATGTGGGCGCAGCAATCACATTGACGCCGGCAACCACGGCCAGATCAATGCGGCCGCTTCGCAGGGCGTCGCAGGCTGCATTGATGGCAACCAAAGAGGATGAGCAAGCCGTGTCAAAAGTAATGCTAGGGCCGCGAAAATCGAAGATATAGGAAATGCGGTTGGCGATGACTGCCAGTGCATTCCCAGTAGCGAAATGCGCGTCACCGGCAGAAGGATCGGCAAAAAAGCCGTGGGCATATTCGGTGAGCGACGCGCCTACATAGACGCCGACTTCGCTTCCCGCCAGCGAAGACGGCTTGATACCCGCATCTTCTAGCGCCTCCCAAGTGAGCTGCAGCAGCAGGCGCTGCTGCGGATCCAGCTGCGGCGCCTCCCGCGGAGAAATGCCAAATGCCAGCGGATCAAAACCATAGATATCGTCGAGCACGCCGGCAGCCCAAGTGAAACTCTTTCCGCGCTCCTGCAGGCGCGGATGGCCATAGTGATCCAGATTGAAGCGATCGGGGGGAACTTGGGAGATGGCGCAGCGGCGCTGGCTGAGCAACGACCAAAGATCGGAAATTGAGTTAGCGCCGGGCATCCTGCACGCCCAGCCGAGAACACCAACTGAGCCTTTGAATTCGATACTGGGCATTTCAAACTTTCATTTGCGCCGCTATCCGCCTCAACATGCTTCAGCGCGTAAATGCCTATAAAAATTGACCGGGTATTCCCAACCTGCGCCCTGAAAGGCGAGTTAACGCGATCTAGTCAACCTTACTACACCCGGAGGAAATACTTCTACTCTCCCTTGTACAGCTAAGTTGCGAGAGTCAAAACAACATGAATGGGGTATGCCATTAATCTAGAGCAACGCTGCCCGCGCAAAATGCATACTTTCCGCGCGGAGCAACTCGAAAGAATGGATATTCGCCGCTTTCACGTTACTGAGTGCTAACCGGTCAAATCTGACGACTATCATGCAACTAAACTGCGCATGCTCGAATGGCGAGCCGAATTTTACTTAACGACGACAAATGGCACGCCATCGCGGCCTTACGTGTCCCAAACTCAGCGATTGCCACCACCCCCAGTAACAAGTTTCGACGAGAACGATTCGCTCTGCTACTAACGAATGACGAGCATGAAGCTGCTGAGCGTCATGCCATTTCCGTTTTCGTATACCGTCTGCGAACGCAGAATCGGACGATACACTTGCCGACAACGCGAACGTAATAAAGGTAGCGATGGCTAAAGCCCGTTTCACTTGATCGTTCCGTATACTGCCATTCCAGAAATCACGGGCGAAGTAACGGTGCCCACCAAAGTCAGGAACTTTAGGACGGGATCCGATGCTGAATTCGCGACGTAAACAATGTCCTTATCCCGGATCGGGAATGATCGGGCCAAGAAAAATGAATTAGCTTGACGTAGATCCAGACGATACACGACGGGTATGAGATCTCCCGCGGAAGGTAGCGGTCGATTGGGAGCAATCCTCGCAGCGAGAGCGGCAGGCTCGAAGCGAAAGAGAAAGATTCCACCAGGATCGGCCCTATTGTCGAGCAACCCTCCGGCTTTCGCCAGCGCCTCTTCTAAAGTAAGACCAGACGCGTCGAAAGGAACTTTCTCACTGCGGCCAGCTGCGCCGAAGGTCGTAAATGTTTGAGGATCGCGCACCAACGTGACGACATCGCCGGGGAGAACGTAGATATTCTCTCCTGGTGCTGCGAGGATCGCATTATAGGCAACTGACACCGTGCGCTTGCCGCGGGTCAAGCGGATAAAGGCCTCGTGTGACCCAATTCGAATTCCGCCAGCGGAAGCGATAACATCTAATAGACGGTCGCCGCGTGGGTTAAGAG
Source organism: Tardiphaga sp. (assembly GCF_044340795.1). Taxonomy (GTDB): domain Bacteria; phylum Pseudomonadota; class Alphaproteobacteria; order Rhizobiales; family Xanthobacteraceae; genus Tardiphaga. Next base: position 1,113 of record NZ_JBIISY010000006.1, on the reverse strand, counting down.
GAATACGCCCCGGCGACCCCACTTCGCCGCCGACTACTGCGGAGTTGCTGTAGTTCTTGGTAATCGTGACTACGGCCTGCGGCTCAATCGCCTTGCCTTGGAGGGCTTTGACGACGGCATCCTCGACATTCGTAGGCCGCAAACCCGCCACACGTAGCCTGCCGGCGTAAGGAACCTTAATCGTCCCATCGCGGGCCACAACCTGCTCAGGCACGATGGCGGTGCGCGATCCCGCACTTGATGATCGATCATTTACTCCGGCTGAAAAAAGGCCGCCCGCGGCAGCTTCATAGACGGTGACAACCACGGAGTCGCCGACGCCCACGCGCAGATCCGGCGCCGGAACCTGTCCAAGGAATGTTCGCGAGAACGAATCGCGGGGCTGCGACGAGCTGATGCTCGCGACCTGCTCAGTAATGTCGACGGTGAGATAGCCGCTCGCTTGATCGCTGGAGCCTTCCTGCGAGGCCACGTCGTATGCGATCGGCCCAGAGCTCGGGAGCATGGTGCAAGATGCTGTCGATAAAGCCGCGACTACCCACAACGCCCGAGCGACGATAGTCCAGGGAAGGAACGACACGCTTGAATTTCTTTCTTCAATTAAACTAAACATTCACATACACGCCTACCGACAAATCGACGGTGGCACCACACCAAATTACTTATCACAATGTTCTTAAGTGCTCCTGCGGAAGAGTGAAAAATGCTCCATTCGATGCTAACATTTTTCTGCTGTGCCGATTTCGCAACAACAGCGGCGATTCTCAGAGAGTCGCGGACCCGACACATCCTCCGCTCAGTCCTGTGCAGTTGAAGGTGTCAAAGTTAACAGCTGGGCTGCGGGTTGCAAACAAATGGTGCAGAATTTGACTTTCGACACTTCAGATTCACCGAATCCGCCACGCACCTTGGTCGTGGTCGGGTTCTACGGGCGCGGCAACAGCGGCGACGAAGCTATTCTTCAGTGTATTTTCGAGGCCTTCCAAGACCTGTTTGAGATCCGGATCGCAGTAGATGGCCATGGAGCCTACGGCGGCTTCTGGGACTGGTATCCATACACGCAATCCCAAGTGATCCATCAAACTAATGTGTCGCATTTTCTCCCGCGCGAGC
>NZ_JBIISY010000156.1:0-14664 GCF_044340795.1 Tardiphaga sp. | reverse complement strand
AGTGGTACGGTCAAATTCTTCAATGGCGAGCGTGGCTACGGCTTTATCAAGCCGGATGATGGCGGACGGGACGTATTCGTCCATATCACCGCCGTCGAACGTGCGGGCCTGAAGGATCTGACTGAAGGACAGCGGATCACTTTCGAGGTCGAACCCGACAAGAAGGGCAAGGGTCCTAAGGCGGTCGACCTGGTGATTACAGGGTAGCGGCAAGGCCTCGTTCGCAAGCACACCGCAAAGAAAATCCCGGCCGCAGGGCGGCCGGGAGTGGGTCGGCATGGTTTCTTCTAACTTGGAGCTGAAGCTCTGATCCGTGAGGCCGGATCAGAAGTGGTAGTTCACGCCGAGGCGGACCGTGCCGAACGACAGCGCGCTGTCGGTGCCGGTGAGCGTGTAGGTGTTGCGGGAGAGATCGACATAGAGATATTCGATCTTCGCGGTCCAGTTCTGGTAGATGCCGACTTCGGCGCCGACACCGGCGGTCCAGCCGACCGAGGTCTGCGACTGCTGCAGGCCTGCGCGCTCTGCCTGCAGGCTGCCGAAGGACAGACCGGCGGTGCCGTAGAGCAGCACGTTGTTGAAGGAATAGCCGATGCGGCCGCGCGCGGTGCCGAACCACGGATTCGAGAACTTGTAGTCGCCGAAGCGGTCATCGGCGCCGGTGCCCGAGATGTCGCCCTCGACACCGAACACGATCGGGCCGCTCTGCCAGTTGTAGCCGGCGGTCACGCCGCCAACGATGCCCTTCGGCTTGGTCGGGGTGTTGGAAACGCTGCCCCATTCATAGCCCAGGGTGGCACCCAGATACGGGCCAGCCCAGCTATAGGCGTTCAGCGGCTGGTTCACCGTATACGGCGCCCGCGACCGGTAAGGCAGGTCCGCCGCCTGTGCCGCCGTCGTCCCAGCCACCATGACCGCGACCGCCGCGAACGCCAACTTGCTCATCTCAACTCTCCAACACGCGTTACTGCCGTTTCCCTGCCGTGCGGTGCACAAAGGCTTAGGGTTACGAAATTCCATCATTGATCGGGACGATTTATCGAGAGTTTTAGATTAAGCGGGTCTTAACGCGCGGAATCGGCGCGGTATTGGCGTTAAAAGAGTCTTACTTGCGGCGGTGACCCACTTTTCCCGGTACGAGGGCGTGCCCGCAGGATTGCCGCAACTCTGCCTCCGGGATGCCGCACCAAATGTCGCCGACTGCTGGCAGCAAGCCGCCGCAACGCTTAGATTGGCGGCATGATTCAAGACCCCACCGATCCCCAAACGGTGCCGGACGCGGCGGCCACCGAGCCCGGTTCCGCGCCTCAAGCCAGGCCGCGAGTCCAGTCCGGCCTGCAGGCGCCGCCGGATGTCGAGCTCGATCTGCCCGAGGATGAGGACGAGGCCGCACTGCCGGACGAAGCCGATGAAAGCGCCGATGCGGTCGTCGAGGGTGAGGTACTGGAAGGCACGATGGCGATCGGCCGTTCGGCCATCGCCAAGGCGGTGCGCCTCGCGCCGACATCGCCGGGGGTCTACCGCATGCTCAATGCGGCCCACGACGTGCTCTACGTGGGCAAGGCCAAGAACGTCAAAAAGCGCCTGGCCTCCTATGCCCGGCCGACCGGGCAGGTGATGCGTATTGCGCGGATGATCGCGGCGACCGCGGTGGTGGAGATCGTTTCGACCTCCACCGAAACCGAAGCGCTGCTGCTCGAAGCCAATCTCATCAAGCAGCTCCGTCCGCGCTTCAATGTTCAGCTGCGCGACGACAAGTCGTTTCCCTATATCCTGATGACCGGGGATCATTGGGCGCCGCAGATCGTCAAGCATCGTGGCGCGCAGTCGCGGCCCGGTCGCTATTTCGGTCCGTTCGCGTCCGTGGGAGCGGTCAACCGCACCATCACGGCTTTGCAGCGCGCGTTCCTCGTGCGCTCCTGCACGGACTCGTTCTTCGAGAGCCGCACGCGGCCGTGCCTACTTTATCAAATCCGGCGTTGCTCCGGTCCCTGCACCAGCGAGATCGATTTCCCCGGCTATACGGAGCTCGTGCGCGAGGCGACGGACTTCCTGTCCGGCAAGAGCCGGGCGGTGAAGAAGCTGCTGGCCGACGAGATGGAGAAGGCGTCGGAGGACCTCGCTTTCGAGCGCGCGGCGCTCTACCGCGATCGCCTTGCGGCGCTGTCTGCCATTCAGTCGCAACAGGGCATCAATCCGCGAACGGTGGAAGAAGCCGATGTGTTCGCCATCCATCAGGAAGGCGGCTATTCCTGCGTGGAAGTGTTCTTCTTCCGCACCGGCCAGAACTGGGGCAATCGCGCTTACTTCCCGAAGGCCGAAAAGTCCTTCACCCCGGAGGAAGTGCTTGGGTCCTTCCTGGCGCAGTTCTACGAGGACAAGCCGCCGCCAAAAATGGTGCTGCTGTCGCACAATATCGAGGAAAGCGATCTTCTTGCCGCTGCGTTGAGCGTGAAAGCCGGCTTCAAGGTCGAGGTTTCGACGCCGCAGCGTGGCGAAAAGAAAGAGCTGATCCAGCACGCGCAGACCAATGCGCGGGAGGCGCTCGGCCGCAAGCTCGCCGATACCGCGACGCAGACGCGCCTGCTGGAAGGCATGGTGGCGACGCTTGGGCTGCCAAAGACGCCGGCGCGGATCGAGGTCTATGACAACAGCCACATCCAGGGCACCAATGCCGTCGGCGCGATGATTGTCGCGGGGCCCGATGGCTTCATCAAGAACCAGTATCGCAAGTTCAATATCAAGTCGGCCGAGACCACGCCGGGCGACGATTTTGCGATGATGAAGGAGGTGCTGCAGCGCCGCTTCAAGCGGCTGCTGACGCCGCCGGCCGAAGGCGAGGCGGCCAAGCGCAAGGACGACGATGGGCCGCTATGGCCCGACCTCGTCATCATCGACGGCGGCCGCGGCCAGCTCAATGCGGTCAAGGAAATCTTCGACGAGTTGAAGCTGACAGATGTCACCTTGATGTCAGTGGCCAAGGGCCCGGAGCGTAATGCCGGCCGCGAGACCTTGTTCATGCCAGGCCGTGAGGCCATCAAGCTGGAGCCGCGAGACCCGATTCTCTATTTCATCCAGCGACTGCGCGACGAGGCCCACCGTTTCGTGATTGGTTCGCACCGGACGCTGCGCAAGAAGGATATCCGCGAGGCCGGCCTGCAGGAGATTCCCGGCATCGGCCCGACCCGCAAGCGGGCGCTGCTGCATCATTTCGGCACCCTGAAGGAGATCGAGCGGGCGTCGGTGGGCGATCTCGGCAAGGTTCCGGGCATTTCCACCGAGAATGCGCGGAAGATTTTTGACTTTTTCCATCCGCAGCCGGGGGCGCGGTGATGAGGATGGGTTTTCGCTGCGCTCAACCCATCCTACATTCGGGCGCCGACGGGTTTTGAGGTAAACTGGCCGGGTGCGGTTGACCTTCGGGCACCGGCAGTATTGGTAGACGCATGACAGTGACCACACGACGGGCCGGGACCTCAGCAATGACCCTGCCGAATATCCTGACATATGCCCGGATCGCCGCCGTCCCGGTGGTGGTCGGCTGTATCTATTGGCAGTCGTCCATGGACGGCCCGCTGTGGCTGCGCTGGGTGGCCGTGGCCATCTTCATCGCCGCCGCGATCACCGATTTTCTCGATGGCTATTACGCGCGCATCTGGAATCAGCAGTCGTCCTTCGGCCGCATGCTCGATCCCATCGCCGACAAGCTCCTGGTGGCGTCGTGTCTGCTTATGCTGGCCTCCGATGCCACCATCAATCGGTGGACGCTGTGGGCGGCCATCGTGATCCTGTGCCGCGAAATCCTGGTGTCCGGCCTGCGTGAATATCTCGCCGGCCTGCGCGTCAGCGTTCCCGTCACGCAGCTGGCGAAATGGAAGACGGCAGCGCAGCTGGTCGCGATCGGCTTCCTGCTGGCCGGAGAGGCCGGCGACGTGCTGTTCGGCTATGTCACCTTCACCGGCATCGTGCTGCTGTGGATCTCGGCTATCGTGACGCTCTATACCGGTTATGATTATTTCCGGGCCGGCGTCCGGCACCTCTTCGAGGAGGATGCATGAGACTGATGTATTTCGCCTGGGTCCGCGAGCGGATCGGCAAGGCCGAAGAGACGATCGAGCCGCCGGCGACCGTGAGCACGATCGGTGATCTGATCTCCTGGCTGTCCTCGCGGGGCGAGGAATATGCGCATGCGTTCGAGACACCGAAGGTGATCCGCGCGGCGATCGACCAGACCCATGTTCGGCCCGACACGGCGATCGCCGGCGCGCGCGAGATTGCGTTCTTTCCGCCGATGACCGGCGGCTGATCCCCGCATCGTCATGAGCGACAACGTCACCATCCGCATCCAGACTGCTGATTTCGATATCAACGCCGAGATCGCCGCGCTGACGGCGAGCCGGACCGATATTGGCGCGGTCGTGACCTTCAGCGGCATCTGTCGTGGTGGCGAGGGCAGTGATGCGACCACGGCGCTGACGCTCGAACATTATCCGGGGATGGCCGAGGCCGAGATCGGTCGCCATGCCGAGGAGGCGATGACCCGCTGGCCGTTGACTGGAGTGACCATCGTGCACCGCACCGGCCGCATCCTGCCGGGCGAGAACATCATGGTGGTGCTGACGGCGTCGGCCCATCGCCAGGCCGCGTTCCAATCGGCAGAATTCCTGATGGACTATCTGAAAGCTCATGCGCCGTTCTGGAAGCGTGAGGAAACTGCCGCCGGCACCGGCTGGGTCGCGGCGAAAAGTGATGATGACGACGCTGCGGCGCGCTGGGGTAAGTGATGGCTAAGAAGACTGTGAAGACGGCCGCGAAGAAGACGGCAAAGACTTCTGCGAGCAAAGCGTCGGCAACCAAGAAGACGTCAACAAAGGCAAAGGCGTCGGTGAAGAAGCTCGCCGCGGCGACGCTGCCGAAGGTCGGGCCGGGTGAACTCGTCACGCTGCTGGACTATGTGCGCTACGCCACCAGCCGCTTCATCGAGGCGAAGCTGGCTTTTGCGCACGGCACCACCGATCCGGTGGCGGAAGCCGCGTTCATCGTCTGCGAATTGCTGCATCTGCATCCCGACCAGTTCGAGAGCTTTGCCACCGCGCGGGTGACCGCAACCGAAGGCCGCAAGATTCTCGACGTCATCCATCGCCGGGTCAGCACGCGGAAGCCAGCGGCCTATCTGGTCAACAAGATCTATATGCGCGGCCTGCCGTTCTATGTGGATGAGCGGACCATCGTGCCGCGCTCCTTCATCGGCGAACTGCTCGACACGCATTTTGCCGGTGATGACGGCGAGGGCGCATCATTGATCGACGATCCCATGGAGGTCGAGGGCGTGCTCGATCTCTGCACGGGCTCCGGCTGCATCGCGATCCTGGCTGCGCAATCATTCCCGAATGCGCAGGTCGATGCGGTCGACCTGTCGCCTGCGGCGCTCGCTGTCGCCATGCGCAATGTGATCGACTACGGCCTCGACGAGCGGCTGACACTCTACAAGGGCGATCTGTTCGAGCCGCTCGGCGACACCACCTATGATCTCATCATCACCAACCCGCCTTATGTGGATGCGCAGGGCATGGCCGATCTGCCGGACGAATGTCTGGCCGAGCCGAGCATGGCATTCGATGGCGGTGTCGATGGATTGGACATCGTTCGGAAGATCATCGACCAGGCGGGCGATCATCTCAATCCGCATGGCGGCTTGCTGTGCGAGGTCGGCCGCGGCCGCGCCAATGTCGATGCGGCGTTTCCCGATCTGCCGCTGATCTGGCTGGATACCGAAGACTCCGAAGGCGAGGTGTTCTGGGTGTCGGCGGCTGCGTTGCAAGGTCGCAGCGGAATCTAGCCCCAAATCTGGCCAAATAGGCGCGCAATTACTCGTTCATCCATGTGCGCGTATCCTCGCGCGACTGCCTGACAGTGTGGTCAGCACAAGCTGAAGCATCGTTTGAATGCAGCAGCGTTCATGAATTCGTCAAAGGTGTTCTAATGCTGCCGGCTGTCGAGCAGAAGGCGTCAACACGCGACCTGTGGCTCGCCGAACTCCGCGCCACCCTCTCGCTCGGCTGGCCGCTGATCCTGACCAATCTCGCGCAGATCGCGTTGACCACGACGGATGTGATCGTGCTCGGTCGCGTCAGTGCCGAGGCACTGGCGGCATCGGCGCTTGGCGTGAATGTCTATTTTGCCATTCTGATCTTCGCGATCGGTATTGTCACGGCGACATCACCGATGATGGCGGAAGCGCAAGCTGCATATGGTGCGCGACGTGCGGCGTACCTTCCGGCAGGGATTGTGGACGGCGGTGATCGTCTCGATCCCGGCCTGGATCGCATTGTGGCACACCGAAGAAATTCTGCTGTTGTTCGGCCAGCACGCACAGGCCGCGGCCGACGCGCAGACATTCATGCGCATGTTGCAATGGGGCTTCCTGCCGGCGCTCGGCTTCATCGTGCTGCGGTCGTTCGTGGCCGCCGTGCAGCGGCCGCTCTGGGCGTTGGTGGTGACGGCGATTGCCATCCTGTTCAATGCCGCGGCCAATTGGGTGTTGGTGTTCGGCCATCTCGGTTTTCCTGCCATGGGTCTGGCCGGATCGGGACTCGCGACCGCGCTGTCGAACACGTTCCTTTTCATCATCTTTGTTGCTGTGGTGCTGTGGCATCCAAAATTTCGGCGATACGCGCTGTTCGGCAATTTCTGGCGAGCTGACTGGCCGCGCTTTTTCAAGGTCTGGCAGATCGGTCTGCCGATCGGAGCGGCGTTGGCCTTCGAGATCACCGTGTTCAATGCCGCCGTTTTTCTGATGGGGCAGTTCGGCACGGCGGCGATTGCGGCGCATGCCATCGCGATCCAGATCGCGTCGATCTCCTTCATGGTGCCGATGGGGCTGAGTCAGGCGGCGACGGTGCGTGTGGGACTGGCCAAAGGCGGGGAAGATCGCGACGGCATCACGCGCGCGGGCTGGACGGCCTTCGTGCTCGCAGTCGGCTTCATGGCCTCGATGAGCATATTGCTGCTGGCGGCGCCACGTCTTCTGATCGGCGCTTTCATCGATCTCGGCAATCCCGCCAATGCCGTGGTGATCGACACGGCGATGTCATTCCTGTTCTGCGCGGCCGTGTTCCAGATTGCCGACGGCGCGCAGTCGGTGGGCGCCGGCATGTTGCGCGGATTGCAGGATACGCGCGTCCCGATGATCATTGCCGGACTGGGCTATTGGGGTTTTGGAATGGGGCTGAGCCTGTTGTTTGCGTTCAAGCTCGGCTTCGGCGGCGTGGGAATCTGGATCGGTCTCGCCGCTGGGCTGGCGGTCGTCGCTCCGGTGATGCTGTGGCGCTGGACGCAGCGCGAGCGATTGGGGCTGGTGCCAGCCGCGCCATGAGAGCAATGAAAAAGGCCGCAGTCGCGAAGACTGCGGCCTTTTTGTTGTCGAAGCGTTTGAGCGCTCAAAACACCTTGCGGATCCAGTTGTGCGGATCTTCCGCGCGGCCGTACTGGATGTCCACGAGCTGCTTGCGCAGACCCATGGCGACCTTGCCGGCTTCGCCGCCATTGATCAGGAATTCACCCGATGTGGTGCGGACCTTGCCGATCGGCGAGATGACCGCAGCCGTGCCGCAGGCGAAGGCTTCCTTGAGCTTGCCGCTGGTCGCATCCGCGCGCCACTGATCGAGCGAATAGAGTTCCTCGCGCACGGTCACGCCGGCCGACTTGGCGAGCGCGATGATCGAGTCGCGCGTGATGCCGGGCAGGATGGTGCCGAGCGGCGGCGTCGAGAGCGAGCCGTCCTCGAACACGAAGAACACGTTCATGCCGCCGAGCTCTTCGATATATTTGCGTTCGACTGCATCGAGGAACACGACCTGGTCGCAACCGTGATCCATCGCTTCGGCCTGCGCGCGCAAGCTTGCGGCGTAGTTGCCGCCGCACTTGACGGCACCGGTGCCGCCGACGGCTGCGCGGGTGTAATTCTCCGAGGCGTAGATCGACACCGGAGCCGGGCCGCCCTTGAAGTACGAACCAACCGGCGAAGCGATGACGCCGAAGATATATTCCGACGACGGTTTCACGCCGAGGAAGGTCTCATTGGCGATCATGAACGGGCGTAGATAGAGGCTGCCTTCACCACCCGGAATCCAGGCGCGATCGATGCGGACGAGCTGCTCGACGGCTTCGATGAAGACCGGTTCGGGCAGCGGCGCCATCGCCATGCGGGTGGCCGAATTCCAGAAACGTTTCGCGTTCGCATCCGGGCGGAAGAGGTTCACGCCGCCGTCCTCGCGGACATAGGCCTTCAGGCCCTCGAAAATCTCCTGCGCGTAGTGCAGGACGGCTGCGGCCGGATCGAGCTGGAAGTTAGTGCGGGCTTCGACGCGCGCGCCGTGCCAGTTCTTGTCCTGGCTGTAGCGCACGATGGCCATGTGATCGGTGAATACACGGCCGAAGCCGGGGTCCTTGAGCTTCGCCACGCGCTCCGCCTCGGGCAATGCGTGGTGGCTATGGTGGATGTCGAAATCCAGCCAGATTGCGCCATCGACCTTGTCGAATGAAACGCCCATGGACCTTACTCCTGCTTGGCACCCGCCGTGCGTCGGCGACGGCGTCTGCTGTTCTACGTCGTGTCCGGATCAGCCGCAAAAGCTGTTTGCCCTGCGCGGCCAATTGCCCAAGCCTCATTTGAGGGTAGGCTATGGCCGCCTGCCGAAGTCCGGTATGGTTCTCAAATCGGACCTAATCGGTCCACCCGGCTTAAGTTATAAAATTTCGTCGGGGTGGCCAAGTTTGTAAGATTGAACCCAAGATATGTCAATATGGCTGACGTAAATTTCAAGCCGGCCGTTTCACGTGCGGTTGAGGGGCAAGGAGAAGTAGCCCCGGCGCCGCTGCGCTGGGACATCATCGAACTGCTGTTTTTCGCCTATCGCGATTTCGTCGGCGATCCCGATCATGTGCTGGACCAGTTCGGCTTCGGTCGCGCGCATCACCGCGTCGTGCATTTCGTGCATCGCTATCCCGGGCTGAAGGTGGCGGATCTGCTCGACGTCCTGCGCATCACAAAACAGTCGCTGGGGCGTGTGCTGAAGCAATTGCTGGACGAAGGCTATATCGTGCAGAAATCCGGCGAGGTGGATCGCCGGCAGCGGCTTCTTTTCGCCACCGCCAAAGGTGAAGCTCTGGTGGCTCAGATGGCAGGATTGCAGACCACGCGCATCGATGGCGCATTGAAGGATTTCACGCCGCTCGAAGTGGCTGCGATCAAGCGCTTCCTCGGCGGCATGATCGACCGCGACGATCCGGACAAGGTGCTACAGGTGATCCTCGGCACGGATAACGGGACCCATAGATGATACTCGCCCAGGCCGCCAAGAAGATGCCGGTGCAGCCGGCCGACGATGCGCCGCATCTCTTGCTGGTGGATGACGACCGTCGCATCCGCGATCTGCTGTCGCGCTTTCTTGCCAGCGAAGGCTATCGCGTGACGACGGCGCCGAGCGCAAAGGAGGCGCGGGCCAAGCTGCTCGGGCTGCATTTCGATCTGCTGATCCTTGACGTGATGATGCCAGGTGAGACCGGTTTCGATCTCGCGCGCTTCATCCGTATGTCCTCGCATGTGCCGATCGTGATGCTGACGGCACGCACGGAGTCGAATGATCGCATCGAAGGCCTGCAGATCGGCGCCGACGATTACGTGTCAAAGCCCTTCGAACCGCGCGAGCTGGCGCTGCGCATTGCCAATATCCTGAAGCGCAGCGCGCCGGTGCCGGTGGAAAAGGTCGAGCAGCTGCAGTTCGGGCCTTATGTCTATCACCTCGCCCGCGGCGAGTTGCGGCAGGGCGAGGAGATCATCCATCTCACCGACCGCGAGCGGGACATGTTGCGCATTCTCGCCGAGACACCGGGCGAGACGGTGCCGCGCGGTGCGCTGACCGGTGATGGCACGGTGAATGAGCGCGCCGTGGACGTGCAGATCAATCGCCTGCGCCGCAAGATCGAGGTTGATCCGGCCAATCCGCTGTTCCTGCAGGCCGTGCGCGGCATCGGCTATCGTCTGGTGGCGTCGCCCTGACATGAGCACATTCGACACCGGCATGACTGTGTTGCGTTCCGCGTCCGAGCGGATGTCGGCGGCCAATCGCGTGATGGGCCGACGTTTCAACGAGCTGATGCCGAAGGGCCTTTACGCCCGCGCGCTGCTGATCATGATCGTGCCGATGGTGATCCTGCAGTCGGTCATCGCTTTTGTGTTCATGGAACGGCACTGGAATACGGTGACGCGTCGCCTGTCCGCCGTGGTGGTGCAGGACATTGCGGCGCTGATCGATGTCTACAAGACTTATCCCCAGGACAAGGACCGCACCCAGATCAAGGCGATCGCGCAGCAGCGCCTTGGTCTCGTGGTGGACTTCCTGCCGCTCGGTGACATGCCGCCGCCCGGCCCGAAGCCGTTCTTCTCGTTGCTCGATCAGACGCTCTCGGTGCAGATCGGTCGGCAGATCCCGCGGCCGTTCTGGATCGATACGGTCGGGCGCTCCAATCTCGTCGAGATTCGCATCCAGCTGGATGACACCGTCATGCGCGTCTTTGCGCAGCGTAGCGCCGCCTATGCATCGAACTCGGAAATCTTCCTGTTCTGGATGGTCGGCACCTCGTCGATCCTGTTGATTGTTGCGATCCTCTTCCTGCGCAATCAGATCCGGCCGATCCTGAAACTCGCGGATGCCGCGGAGAGTTTCGGCAAAGGCCGCGAGGTGCCGAATTTCCGACCGCGCGGTGCGCGCGAGGTGCGGCGTGCGGCCAACTCCTTCATCGAGATGAAAGCGCGCATCGAGCGTGCCATGGAGCAGCGTACTGCGATGCTCGCTGGCGTGTCGCATGATCTCCGCACCATCCTCACCCGCTTCAAGCTCGAACTGGCGCTGCTGGAGGACGGGCCGGAAGTGGAGGGCATGCGCAAGGACATTGACGAGATGCAGGCCATGCTCGAGGCCTATCTCGCTTTCGCGCGCGGTGATAGCGGCGAGCCTGCCCAGCCCACCGATATGTCTTCTGCGCTGGAAGAGCTGCGCAGCGACGCCGAGCGGCACGGCCACAAGGCGACGGTGACGTTCCATGGCCTGCCGATCGTCACGGTGAAGCCGGCGGCGTTCAAGCGCTGCCTCGCCAATCTTGTCTCCAATGCCGCGCGTCATGGCAATGACATCGCCATCACCGGCCATCGCGATCATCGCTATCTCACGGTGACGGTGGATGATGACGGACCGGGCATTCCCATGGCGATGCGCGAGGAAGTGTTCAAGCCGTTCCTGCGCCTCGACGATGCGCGCAATCAGGACGAAGGTGGTACGGGCCTCGGCCTTGCGATCGCGCGTGATATCGCGCGCTCGCATGGCGGCGACATCACGCTGGCGGATAGTCCGATGGGGGGGCTCCGCGCAGTCGTGCGGGTGCCGGTCTAGCTACTTCGCCAGTTCTTTCGAACGCGCTGTCGCGGCCGCGATCGCTCGGGTCAGCAACGGCTCGAATCCATCATCCGCCATCAGCACGCCGAGTGCCGCTGCGGTGGTCCCGCCCGGCGACGTGACATTCTTGCGAAGGGTTGCAGCATCCAGATCAGACTGGCGCAGCAGTTCGCCGGAGCCCGATACGGTTTCGCGTGCGAGCTTCACCGCAAGCTCCGGCGGCAATCCTGCAGCGATGCCTGCACGGGCCATTTCCTCGGCGAGCAGGAACACATAGGCGGGGCCTGAGCCGGATACGGCCGTAACGGCATCGATCAGGCTTTCGTCCTCCACCCATTCCACCGAGCCCGTGGCGCGGAGGAGCGCATCAGTGAGTTCGCGCTGAGCCGATGTCACGTCGCCCGCAGCGACGGCCACGGTGATGCCGCGACCAATCGCTGCCGGAGTGTTCGGCATCGCGCGCACGATCCTGCCGCCGCAGGTCCTGGTGATACCGGCGATGGTGGTGCCCGCCATGATCGAGACGACCAGTGAGTCGCCGACGATGGCGCGCAGCGTCGGGCCGACTTCGGCGAACATCTGTGGTTTGACCGCAAGGATGAGAGCTGCGACCTTGCCGATGTCGCTGACATCCGGATTGAGGCGTACGCCCCTGGCGGCGAGGGCCTTGATCTCGTCGGACAGGTAGGGATCGAGAACGACCACGCGTGCCGGATCGAGGCCGCCCGCCAGCCAGCCCATCAGCATCGCACCACCCATCTTGCCGGCGCCGGCAAGCACGACATGGCCGTCGAGGGAGTGGAGGGCGGAATTGGTCGTCGTGGTCATTGTAAAGTCCCGGCTGGCTGAAGGCGCGGGACCTTAGCATCGTGTCGTCCGGGCGCAATGTGGGATGAAGCCTCAAGCCTGGTCTGTCATCGCCCGCGAACGCAGGCGATCCAGTACTCTGGATTGCAGTGTCGATTGGGTCACCCGGTCAGGCCGGGTGAAGACAAGAAAGTATCAAACCAAATTCTTCTTCAAAAAGTACCTTGGCCCGCCATGCGGGTAGTCCGGCAGCTCGCCGAACACTTCATAACCCTGCTTTTCGTAAAAGCTGCGCGCCTGAAACCAGTAGGTGTCGAGCCAGAGGCCGATACAGCCGCGCTGGCGTGCAATGTCTTCCGCGAGCTTCAAGACCTTGGTGCCGACATCCTGGCCGCGGAATTTTTCCGGCACCACAAAAAGTTCGATGAAGCACCAGTTATAGGCGGTCTTGCCCCAGATGCCGCCGGCGGGTTCACCGGTTTCGGGATCGTGGATCAGGATTGAGAGCGGTTGATAGTTGCTTGGGCCGACCGACTTTTCATTATAGGCAAGCAGTGCATTCCACACCGCGAGGCGTTCGGCTTCGCCTGGCGCATCGGGGACAGTGATCTGCGGCGTTGTGTTCACGCTTCGCCTGCGGTGTCGAACATGGCGGCGCTCATGGCCTGTTCTGCCGTCTTGCCGGCCCACACCACGAATTGCATCGCCGGATAGTAACGCTCGCAGGCATGGATCGCGGAGACGAGCATGGACTCGCATTGCGAAGTGGTTGCCGTCATGCCGTCCGGCAGCGGAATGGCCTGCCGATACATGATCATGCCCGATGACGTCCAGATATCGAAATGACCGACCCACATCTGTTCGTTCACCGCCGCGATCAGGCGCTGTACTTCGCTACGACGTGCAGTTGGAATCTTCATGTCGAACGCGCAAGCAAGATGCAGCGCTTCGATTTCAGCCATCCAGGTGAAGGAGAGTTGATAGTCGGTCCAGTCACCTTTGGAGATGATCGTGACTTCATCTTCACCCGAGCGCTCGAAGGCCCAGTTGTGATCGGCAGCAATGTCTTCGACCACCGCGAGCGGATTGGCGCGTGAATCGAGAGTGCCTTCGAGAAGTGACATGCGGTCGCGACCTTGCCTTGGGAGTCAGTGATGCAAACGACTGGCCGGGTACGCGATATTGTCGGAATGCCGTTGCGGGGCTTTAGACTTAAATCGTCCAGAACTTGCGAGACCGAAGTGATGTGATTTGCGGAATCCGCGCAACGTCACCCTGACTCAGTCCACAGACATTGGCCCTTTCATCCACAGGTCATCACGTCGCAACGAGAACAAACCGGAATCGGATTCCCGGAATGCGAGTCCGGTGGAATCTGCTGCGCGCAGAAAGAGTCTTGTGGCGCAGTTCGGCCGCAATTCTTAACGGGCGTCCGCTCTTGCTGGCGTCGGGGTGCTTCGGCATAGTTTGGCAACACACGGAAACAGCAGTCATGACCGAAACATCCCAGTCCAGCCATCCATCCTTTGCCAGGCCACAGCGTGTGGCTTTCGTGCAGTCGTCCTGGCATCGCGGCATCGTCGCGCCATGCTGGGAATCCTTTCGCACCGAGATTGCGGCGCGGCATGTCGATCCGTCCCAGGTCGACCTGTTCGAAGTGCCGGGCTCCTTCGAGATCCCGCTGCATGTGCAGGTGCTGGCCAAGACCCGGCGCTATACGGCGATCGTCACGGCAGGCCTCGTCGTCGACAATGGCGTGCGGAGCTATGTCGCGGACACGGTGATCAATGCGCTGATGGACGTGCAGTTGCGCACCGAGATCCCCGTCTTCTCGGCGGTAGTGGCGCCGGATGAATTTCGCGACACGGATGACGGCGCGGATTTCTTGCGCAAGCATTTTGCGCAGAAGGGTTTGGAGGTCGCGGCAGCCTGCGCGGAGACATTGCTCAGTCTCGAACGGCTGCGCGGTCAGGTGGCGGCAGGGATTGTGTGAGAAATTGTAGGATGGGTTGAGCGAAGCGATACCCATCAACACCAGACCGGAGGTGATGGGTGCCGCTCTGACGCTGCGCGCCCGCGCTCAGCCCATCCTTCGGCTTTGGTGCCTTAGTCGAACAGGCTCGACACCGACTCTTCCGCCGCGGTGCGTTCGATGGCTTCGCCGATCAAGGCGGCAATCGACAGCGTGCGGATGTTCGGCGCATTGATCACGGCGTCGGTGGGCTGGATCGAATCCGTGATCACCAGCTCCTTCAGCTTCGATCCGCCGATGCGCGCCGCGGCGCCGCCGGAGAGCACGCCGTGGGTAAGATAGGCGTAGACTTCCTTGGCGCCATTGGCGAGCAGGGCGTCGGCTGCGTTGACCAGCGTGCCGCCGGAGTCGACGATGTCGTCGATCAGGATG
>NZ_JBIISY010000391.1:0-3686 GCF_044340795.1 Tardiphaga sp. | reverse complement strand
ATTTCCTCGGCGTCAGTATCTAGGGGTATCGGCTTGGGGCCGACTCCTGGCGGCCATTCGGCCGACGTGGAAAGGGCGCGCGCTGCTTCTGCGGCAACGGCACGGGAAGAACGGTAGCCCAGTTACGGGACAGGGCAAAGCTTATGTGACACTTTTTTGACAAAAGGTCGCGACCTAGCGCCGCGCATAATGGTTGATTTCGACGATTAAGCAACCCCCGGCTGAATTGATCGCAGGAAATCATCATGAGACTTCCGATCGCAGGATCGCGCGAGCCAGCGTCTGGGCGCGTGGAACGATGCTGTCGATATCGAGCCACTCCAGATCGGTATGAACATTGCCGCCGACGGGGCCAAGACCGCACAGGGTCGCGGTACCCATGCTGGCCGTGAAGCCGGAGTCGGCGCAGCCACCGGCGAATTCGCCGTCCAGCGTCGTGAGACCGGAATCAACGGCTGCCGCCTGATAGGTCTGGAACATCGCTTTTGCCGCGGCATCCTGGACCAGCGGCAGGAACTCGCCATCGACATGCAGTTTCGCGGTCGTGCCGGGCACGGTGGATGTCGCGATGATCGTCTCGATCGCCCCCATGATGACGGCCCGATCGGCCGGCTCGACATAGCGGAAATCAATCTCACCGGACGCATAGGGCGCCGTGGTGTTCACCGACTGGCCGCCGGAGATCAGGCCGACATTCAGCGTGATGCCCTTGTCCATGTTTGTGAGCGCGTGGATCTGCACGATCTTGTGCGCGAGTTCGCCGATGGCACTGACGCCGACGGCAAAGTTGTTGCCGGAATGGGCGGCCTTGCCGAACACCTCGAAGCGCATGAACACGCCACCCTTGCGGCCGGTGACGACGTTGCCGGACGGGCGCCCCGGCTCCGAATTGTAGACGGCACGGGCGGCGCGGCCTTCGCGCTCGATGATCGGCCGCGACGCACGCGAGGCGATCTCCTCGTCGCCGGTGATCAGCACCTTGATGGGATGCGGAGCGGCATCGAATTTCTTCAGCGCCGCGGCGACGAAGACATTGATGACGACGCCGGCCTTCATGTCGGCCACGCCGGGACCATAGGCCTTGTTGTCCTTAATGGTGAAGGGCCGCTTGGCGACCTCGCCCTTCGGAAAAACGGTATCGCGATGGCCGAGCAGCAGGACCGGCTTCTCGTTACTGCCGGGCTTGGCCACGACGGCATGGACGGCGTCACCATAGACATCGTTCGGCTCTCGCCAGGTCTCGATGTCGTGCTCGACAAAATGCTGCTGAAAGCGCTCGCCCACCGCATCGACGCCGGCTTTGTCATAGGAGCCGGAATCGATGTTCACGACATCGCGCAGCAGGTCGATCATCGATTGCCTCTGTGAGGCCAGCCATTCGACAACCAGGGCTTCGGAATTGGACGACATGGAAATCCTTACTTGGTCTCTGCGCGCATCAGGCGCGCGATCTTCTCGCCGATCACCACTGTGGTGAAATGGGTATTGGCGCGGCAATCAGCCGGCATGATCGAGGCGTCTGCAACGCGCAGGCCCCTGATGCCTTTGACGGTGCCATCGGGATTGACGACGCCATCATGGCGATCGAACCCGGTCATGCGGCAGGTGCCAGCAGCGTGCTGGATGTCGCCGGTCTCACGGCGCAGCATGGCCTCGATTTCGGACGTCGGCAGTGCCGCAGCCTGCTGCAACGTCAGACCACCGTCGGAAACGGCGATCCATTCGGCGATGTCAGTCAGCGCGGGCTGCGCGGTGATGACGGCAAGCCGCTTCACTGCATCGACCATGCGGGCCATGTCGCGCGGATCGGCCAGCATGTTTTCCTCGACGCCCGGATCGATGGATGCGTCGCGCGATGCCAGTTTCAGCGTCCCCCGCGAATAGGCACGATAGAGACCGGCACCGATGGCGCCGGGATTGCCGATGCCGCGATGGTTGAACGCCACGAAGATCATGTCGCGGCGACCGTCATCGAGGCCGGACGAATAAGTGACGCAGCAATTGGTATGACGGGTATCGCGATCTTTTGGCGCGACGTCATCGCGCATCTTGATCAGCGGGCGAAAGAGCGGGTGATCGAAGAAATGCTGGCCCACAGGCAAATCACGTTCGACCGCAATGCCCATCGCCTGCAGATCGGCCGCCGGGCCGATGCCCGAACGCAGCAGGATTGCCGGACTGTGGATCGCGCCGCCGCACAGCACGATCTCGCGCGCCGAAATCTCCTGCGTCCCCTGCCCTTCGATGTGAACAGCGACACCGGTGGCCCGTCCATCCGACATGATCACGCGATCGACCAGCGCATGGCCGCGGATTTCGAGATTGGCACGACCGCGGGCGGGCTCAAGATAACCTTCGTTTGTCGAGATACGGCGCAGGTTGCGGCTGTTGATGGGATAGCAGGCAACGCCTTCGCCATCCGGACCGTTGACGTCGTCGCACCATTTGTAGCCCGAGGCCAGCGCGGCATCGCGCAGGCCCTTGTCGATCGGGCCCCACGTCTCCGGCGGGGCGCGATACACGGGCAGCGGACCGCCGCGGCCATGGCCGGGCTCGTCGCCGCGCTCCTCATCGTCCTCGATCACCGAGAACAACGGCATGATCTCTTTCGCCGACCAGCCGGTGCAGCCGAGATCGGCCCATTCGTCGAACGCATCGGCGACGCCGCGAATGGCGATCTGGCCGTTCATCATGGAGGAGCCGCCGAGGCCCTTACCGCGCCAGTAGAAGCGCTGGTCCTGCCCGGCGACGCGGCGCGAATGCAGATCGGGCCATTGCCACTTTTCCTGATATTCACGCTGGTGAATGATCGGAATCGGATTGGCCGTCGTGACTTCCCACGGCGCCTCGGCTGCACGCCAGTCAAGGCCGGCTTCGAGCAACAGCACACGCGTGGCGGGATTTTCGGTGAGACGGGCAGCAATGGCAGCGCCGGCCGAGCCGCCGCCGACAACGATCACATCATACATCAAGGTCGCTTCTTCCAGAACGAGTCACGCCACATGACGGAGCGTCATGCGATGCCATCTCGTTTGCAAGAACTATTCCGGATGCATGGACGGAACGCCCAGCGGCCGCGGCGCACACGCCACACAACCGAAGCGCGCAAGATTGCAGAATGGGTATCGCTTCGCTCAACCCGCCCTTCGCGGCGGCGGAGGCGGCGCCTCGTCGTCATCGAGAATGGCGCGCCAGCCGGCGCCTTCAAGATCGTCATACTGGCCGGATCTGAGCGACCATAGAAAACCCCAGAGACCGAGACCTCCAAGCGCCAGCGCCAGCGGGATGAGATAGACGAGCGACTGCATGGCGCGGCCTATTTCAGGATGACGCGGTTGCGCGAAAGAAAGACGCGCTCGCCCTTGTGATCACCTTCCAGCACCAGATCCCATTGCCCGGCAGCAAGCTGTGCGACGCGGCCGCGAAAGACGGCGCCGCCGATGGCAGCCAGTTCGACCGCCTGATCGGAGCGACGATCAGCCGGCCGCTCGAGCCGCCCGGTGAACACGACATCGGTGAGCGGCCTGCCATCACGGTCCCTCGCCTCGACGCGCACCGAAGCGCCACCATCACCGTCACGCGCGACATGCGCGACAACCGCCCAGCCACGCGTCGCCTGTGCGCGGGCAGCCTCGATCTCGTTGCCGTAAGCGAGGCTGGCAGCATAGGGACTGTCCACTTCCGTG